>NZ_LBMZ01000120.1:0-135237 GCF_001005525.1 Acinetobacter sp. AG1
GCAAAAACGTTTAAATGAATTACAGGGAATCTAAATGCCTGTCAAAAATATGACCAAAAAACAAATTCAGACTTTTTTTGAACGTTTGCGTACGCAAAGACCACATCCCCAAACTGAGCTGAATTATAACTCTCCTTTTGAGTTACTGATTGCTGTTTTGCTTTCTGCACAAGCAACCGATATCAGTGTCAACAAAGCGACTGATAAACTCTATGCAGTTGCCAATACTGCACAAGCTATTTTAAATCTAGGGGTTGATGGCTTAAAAGAATATATTAAGACGATTGGCTTATATAACGCTAAAGCTGAAAATGTGATCAAAACTTGTCAGATTTTAGTTGATCAGTATCAAGGACAAATTCCAGAAACGCGAAAAGAACTGGAAGCTTTACCGGGTGTAGGGCGTAAAACGGCAAACGTCGTGCTCAATACCGCCTTTGGTCATCCCACTATGGCAGTCGATACCCATATTTTCCGTGTTGGCAATCGTACTGGTTTGGCAGTAGGTAAAAATGTTTTAGAAGTCGAAGATCGATTAATTAAGGTTATTCCTAAAGAGTTTATTATTGATGCTCATCATTGGCTGATCTTGCATGGACGTTATTGTTGTATAGCACGTAAACCTAAATGTGCTGAATGTATCGTATCCGATGTCTGCAACTGGCCTGAGCGTTTTGAATTTGGAGCCGTAAAAACAATTCCAACAAAAAACCTCAGTTAATCCTGAGGTTTTTTACGCTGCTGTAATTTAGGATGTAGCTGACGTTCTCGACCATTTTTCTTATTTTCCAAAGCCTGTTGTTTCTGCACATGACGCAGCATTTTTTGACTTTGATACAATAAAAACAACAGTAAAGCTAAACTTAAAATTACCACCACAATCAAAATAATTTTCAGCAAAGACATATCCTCAATTTACTCATACGTTTCGACTTGCATGCCGTAACATCATCTTTAACCTCTATTATGTCAGATTTTGCTGGGTTGCATACCATGCATGAATATCTCGTTTTTCAATAGCCGTCGCCATGAGTTCTGGAAATTGATCAGGTGTGCAGGCAAACGTTGGAATCCCCATATCCGCAAAGATCTGTGCATGTTGAGTGTCGTACCAAGGTGCACCGTCATCAGACAATGCCAGTAACGTAATCACTTGCACACCACTATCTAGCATTTCAGCCACTTGCTTGAGCATTTGCTTAGCATCTCCACCTTCACACAAATCACTGATAAGAATAAAAATGGTATCTTCTGGGCGAGTGATTTTACTACGACAGTATTTAATTGCTTTAGCAATATCGGTTCCCCCACCCAACTGTGTACCGAATAACACATCCACTGGGTCTTCGAGTAAAGGGGTTAAATCGGCTAACTCAGTATCAAACACGATCATTTGTGTACTGACTGCACGAATACTTGCCATCACCGCCGCAAAAACACTGGAATAAATCACGGAAGGTGCCATCGAACCACTCTGATCAACACAGAGTACAATGTCTTTTAAAGCCGTTTGTTGGCGTGGATGCCCATGTAACTCATGTGGGATAATCGTTTTAAAATCTTCCTGCCAGTGTCTCAAATTGGACTGAATAGTGCGCTTCCAGTTAATGTCTTGCATGCGCTTAGGACGGCGTGTATGTGCTGAGCGATTAATACTGCCTCGAATCGCTTGCTGTAATGGTTGTTTTAAACGGTTTTCAAGCTGCTCTACCAACTGACGTACCACGATGCGCGCGGTTTCTTTAGTTTTTTCAGGCATCAAATGATTGAGTGAAATTAAGGTAGAAACCAAATGAATATCGACTTCTACACTCGCCAACAATTCAGGCTCTAACAACATTTGTTGTAAATTCAAACGCTCTAAAGCATCTTTTTGAATAACTTTTACCACAGAAGATGGGAAATACTGGCGAATATCCCCCAACCATTGTGCCATCCTAGGACTAGAATGCCCCAAACCACCACGGCGATTAGGCTGTTGCGCCTGATAAAGCTCATTCAGACATTCTTGCATTTTGGTATCTTGCACCGACCAATTCGGTAAATGCGAAGTCGAATTTGGGACTTGTCCTAAAATTAATCGCCAACGTCGTTCTTGTTCCGCAAGGTCAGGTTGCTCTAAAGTGATCAGTTCTTCATTCATATTCATCACTTAAACCTCGACAGCAACAGGCTGTAAATACGCGTAAATTTCATCTAATACCGTTTGAGCACGTGCAATATCTAAAGTACCGACCTCTTGTTTGACTGCGGTCGCTTTCTGCGTCACTTTCTGAATTAATTGCTGTGCTTCAGCAGGGCTAAAACTTGAAGCTGTTCTGGCCAAAATTGGCAATAACTCAATGAATTGCTGTTCTTGTAATTGATTGACCCATTGGCTCACGGTGTCCCAAAGACTTTGCTCATGAATCAATAACAAAGCTTGATGGGTCAAGAAACCTTCAAACCAAGCCGCACTATAATCCGCCGTCTGCCCAATCGACAAAGCTCGAGACAGAAATCCCTGTGTTTGCTCCACATCAATCAACTGCTGTTCTCGTGCTAAACGTACACAACAACCATGCAAATAACCTTGCATCTGTTCTAATTGCAATAACTGTTGCAAGGTCTCTTGCCAGAGCTGTAGCAATTCATCTTGTTGTAATTGTTCTAAAAGCTCATATAAAGTTTGTAGTTGTTGGGCAAATTGCTGTGCCATTTCGGCATTCAACTGTACACAATAACTTGGCAAACTCAACATTAACCGAATCGCTAAATGCTCTACCACTTGATGTAAATGCTGCATTGAAAATTGGCGCACACTGCCATAACGAATTGCAGTAATCAGTGGCTTTAAGGTCGCCAAAATAATACTTGGGTCTTGATGCTGAGTAGTGAGCTCATTCAATTTATCCAAAGCCAAATTTAGGCTTTGATCCAAACCAGACAATAAAATGCTTTCGATCAGTTGCGCAATTTGCGCCACATCTTCACATTGTCTAATCTGATGTTCGACATAACTTTGTGTGGCAAGCTGAATGCTATTGCCCCACAACGACATTTCATTCAGATATAAACTAGTTTCAGGCTGCCAAGACAACTGCCAAACTTCTTTAAAGTTACCTTGTTTTGAGCCTGTACCTGCTAACTCTGCCCAAGCGAGACCAAGTAATTTCACGCAATGTAAAAATTGACTTTTTGCCAAGTCGAAGGCTTCACGTAAATCCAGACTAATGTCACGATGAGGTGCTTCGAGCTTCAGACGGAAATGCTTCACTTGCTGTAAAAAGTCTTTTTGAATGGGCAACTCAATCAACTCATCAGGCACTTGCCCCAATTGCTCGTCTTCAAGCAATTTAGCTAAAATCGGTTGCGGAATATCTAAGCCGTGATTTAAGACCGAACGAGTTGCCTCAAATAAATCTTCCAAATCAGGAATACGTCGTCCACGTAATTGCAATAAAGATTGAATAAGTTGTACCGCATCAATAATCTGAGCACTAGAGGCATCATGACCTGCTTGGCGTAAGGCATGGGCAAATTTGCTTAACCAATCAATCGTAATTTTTTCGCCATCTGCCTCTGCATCTAAGGCTTGTTGGTAATGCTTCCAAAGATGGGTATACCATCCAACCGCTTGTACACCTGCACCATAGCCATTGTCCCTGCTCAATCGCCCATGTGTCCATGCAATCCATGCAGCATCTATCTTTACCTTAGGTAAGCCTTTGAGCAAGGCGGTATCTGCTTTATTTTGCGCTTTTAAATCCGCCAATACAGGTGCATGCCATGCACCACAAATCACCACAATATTTTGGTAGCCTTGCTTTTCTGCCTGCTTGATCACTTTGCGCATGTAGGCTTCGCGATACTGCTCTAGCAGTTGATCTTCACTACTATAATTTTCAGGTTGCTGGCTTAGCAAATAATCACGCAAAGCTGCCATGGCATCGCTAATTGCGGCAAACATTTGTCCAGCGTGCGGTTGCTGTTCGACCAAATGTTCCCAAAAGCGTTCACTGTCTTGATAACCTGCCTGTTCTGCCAAAAGTTGAATTGGATCTCGGCGAATCGAAAGATAATGCTGTTCCAAGTTCTGTTCTGGCTCAACATCACCTTGCTGATTAGACTCAATTTCTTGCTCGTCTACTAATGCTTGCTCGTCTGCTGAAGCTTGCTCTAAACGTTGTTCTGCCCATTGTTTTTCCAGCGCAAAACGATGTTGCAAAGGCAGATCCATAAACTCTACTGCAATTTGCTGACGCAACGCATATTGTAAGGCTTGCCACTCTGGTGAAAACTCAGCAAAGGGATAAAAAACCGCTTGTGAACGCACTTCTTTTTGTACAGGGGTATTCAACAATAATGCAACAGGCGGCTTAAAATCTGCATGTTGCAATTGAGCAATGATTGAATTGGCATCAGGTGGTCCTTCAATCAAAATACAATCAGGTTGAATCGAAGCCAAAGCATTACACACACTACGCGCCGAACCAGGCCCATGATGACGAATACCGAGAATATGCAGCATTTTTTATCCTTTATTCCGATCACAGCTTCTCCCTTTCAAGGAGAAGATTGGGATGAGGTTTTTATTATTTGGTTTTATTCTAAATCACGACAAGCACGATACAGGTCTTGCCAACCCTCACGCTGTTTAATCACGGTTTCAACATATTCTTTCCAAGGTACGATATCTTGCACAGGATCTTTTAATACTGCACCTTGCAGACCTGCAGCCAACTCATGATCAGTGACATCGCCCGAACCAAAATGCCCTGCCATCACCCAGCCATGACTCATCACTGAAATGGCTTCAGCCGTTGATAAAGTTCCTGTGGTGGTTTTAAGTTTTTGCTTGCCATCTAAGGTTTGCCCATGACGTAACTCTCTAAAAATCGTCACCAGTTTTTGAATTTGAGCATCCAAAGGCTGAATCTCAGGCAGTTGTAAACTTTTACCTAATGAATGAACACGCTTTTGAACAATCTCCACTTCTTCAGCGATGGTGGCAGGCGGCGGTAAAATCACCGTATTAAAACGACGCTTTAACGCAGAAGAGAGTTCATTCACCCCTTTATCACGGTTATTGGCTGTTGCAATCACACTAAAACCTTGTACCGCTTGATACTCAATTCCCAACTCAGGAACAGGCAAATTTTTCTCAGAAAGTAAGGTAATCAAGGTATCTTGGACATCGGCAGGAATACGAGTCAGTTCCTCCACACGCGCGATCTTACCTTCTTGCATCGCACGTAACATAGGACTTTTCACCAAAGCATCTTCACTTGGGCCTTTGGATAAAAGTTGCGCATAATTCCAACTATAACGTAAGGTATCTTCGCTCGTACCTGCCGTACCTTGAATCAATAAAGCACTATTACCTGAAATCGCCGCAGCCAAATGTTCTGATACCCATGATTTTGCCGTACCTGGTACGCCCAATAACAATAATGCGCGATCCGTCGCCAACGTTGCGACAGCAATTTCCATCAAACGGCGATTACCAATATATTTTGGTGAAATCACTGTGCCATCAGCTAAAGTTGTTCCTAATAAATAGTCAACCACTGCTTTTGGTGAAAGCTGCCATTGAGGAGGTTTAGCTAAACGATCATGTGCTTTTAATGCATCTAATTCATGAGAAAACTGTTGTTCTGCACGCGCACGTAAAACTTGTTGAGACATGTTGGTTATCCTAATTTATGATTTCTTGATCGTTAAGCAATAATTTTTTGTTTGTATTGATTCAATTGAATGAGTTGTTTCCACTCTGAAACAGAGAACAGCGGTTTTAAGCCACTAAAGTCGATTGGATAGGCTTGCAGAATCAGCCACTGTGCTCGCTCTTTTAAGATCGCAAATTTTTTCTGATCTTGTTGTAAATCCAAGAGTGCATAAGCATGTTGTAATAACACGACCGCCATTTCTGTGATGTTATGATCTTGATACAAAGACTTGGCACGTTGCCAAACAAACCAGAAATGTTCTAAATCTTGATTTTGGTAATGGGACTCGAGTTGCTTTAATAACAATCCAGTTGCTGGTTCTTGGTCTAGTAAAGTAAAGACTAACTCACGTTCAAACATGTTCCCACTTGATGTCGTCACAGCTTCACACCATTTGACTTGATGTTGGTAAAACCATAAAGCTAAATCACGACGTTGCTCTCGATAACAACACACAATAAACGCATTCCAAAGTGAATCTTTTTGCTGTGAATGCAATAAGAATAAATGTTCCCAAGCACCAAATAATTCTAACCAATACGCAAGTGGCAATTGGATTAAAATTCTTTTGAGATAAAGCACGCCCTGCGAACTTGCACAAAATGCCTGATAAGCTTGCTCGACTTGAGCACTTTGGTAAGCTGTTTTTAAACTTTTACGACTTTCAACCAAATTAGCTTCTCGATCAAAAAAGCCATAATCATTGAGTGCATCATCTTGATCTAAGTTAATGTTGAATTTAACTTTTTTAGCTTGGGCATCGTAGCTCAAACATACACGCAGTAACGCCATAACTTCATTATAAAGCGCGTTATCTTGATAATATAAATAGAAAGCTAATGCAGCATTACCACTTACTGTCGCTGCATTCTGTGGTTCTAATGTTTTTACATGCTGGTATAAAGCTTCAAATTGAGTCACTGGCATATTATATGTCACAAGACTTTCAGCATGACTTTGCAAATGATTTCTCTGAATCGATTCTGACCAAAACTCTGCAATATGTTGATGAATAAAGTTCGGCAATTGACCGCATAATTGGCTCATCAACAAGGACCATTCGCTACTTTTTAATTTCAGTAATTGGCAGATCAATGGTGCTGCGTCTTGTTGCTTCACATATTTCCATACCCTTTTTGCATCATCCAAACGCGTTGTCACATCGCCCTGAAATGCAAACTCAGGTAAGACTGATGCCAACAACACGGGGTTCCGACACAGTGGTAAAACTTTTAACACCAAATAACGAGGAATCACTTGCTGCTGCAGTTGAGCAAGTTTGAAAATTTGATTGACCCAATCCTGATACAAAAATGGTGACTCTTGTGCAACAACCCATTTCAAAATTTGAACAAGCTCATAATCCAATGGCTTTTCATTGTGTACCTGAGCGGTATTAGTCATGTTTTTTTGGATCGTTTCAGGTACACCTTGTGCTTGATAACCTGCTTGTTGCATGAGCACCCAATATTGATTCAAAACCAATAAGTCTTGAGCTGAATCAATCTGTTGAGGCGCATAAACTTGCAATTCATTCGGCACTTTTACAGTCTGTTTAAATTGCTGTCCTAGCGTCAGTTTGAGCAGTAATTGCTGGTTAAACTCACTGTATGATGTGCTTAAAGACATTCAAAGTGCCCTCCTTGCCAAATACTCACCAGTTTTAGTTGCAATCCATTCCATTCAACGCCTGCACTAAATGGCTCAGCCCCCACTAAAAACCATAGCTCAACAAATTGTTTAATTTCAATTTCACACATCTTTTGATCCTGATCGACCAAATAAATTACTTTGTCATGTTTGACTAAATGCAATTGCTCTAGCCAGAAAAAGCGTACTAACTGCAAAGGATATTGTTTTAAGCCATTCGCATATTGAGTAAATGCTTGATCAAAATTTTTAAAGCCTTTTGGCGCAACCAGCGTTAGGCTCAAATCATTGAATGACATTAAATTATCTTCCAAACGAAGACGTTGTTGGCTTACCACTGGATAAAGTTTGGCATTTAAAGCCAGTTGTTTTTGGAAAGGCAACGTTAAGCCAAAGTTTGAATAAGGCGGAATTTCAAAATCTAATATCAAATAGTCACGTAAATTTTGACTATCCCATAGCCATTGACGGCGATAACGTCCACGAGTATTGACCAATTCCTGCGTGACTTGTCCCAGTGCATACACATTTAAAGACTGTACTGCAATTTGATCCCACGCATCCGTGGGTAAATTCACACCAAAAAGCTGTTTTACTTCTTCACACAGTTCTGGCTGAAGCTGCTGACGGTTTTGCCATAAATGAACGGCTATTTGTAATTTAGCTAACCAAAATGAACTCTGCATTTGCCAATTGCTTTGATACAGCGCACTCGAAAACTCATCTAAATAACTAACTAAGCCAGCAACTTGGGCATCGACCAAACGGCTTTGAATATCGCGGAATTTTTCATGTTGTTGTTGACGTAATCGCCCAAGCCCCATCGTGACAACATCATTCAACCATGTTTGTAATGCCTCAATGCCTGCATCCATTTTTTTTTCACGTGCCAATTGGCGTTTCGCACGTGCTTCTTCATCAATCGGTTTATCAATCTTGTTTTCTTTTTTCTCAAGTGTTTTAGTTTTTTTATCTCGCCATTTTTGTACTCGATCAGGTATGCTTTGTTCATCTGATTGCACAGTAAATTTATCTTGATACTCGGTATAAACAAACAATAATGCTAAAGCATGTTTACAAGGTCGTTTAAAACTTGGACAACTACATTCGCATTTAAGTTCAGGTAAAAAAACTGCGCTTTGATAAATCGCACTACCCTGAATTTCTCCCCAAATCCACTGATCAGTCGAACCCGAGATATTGTTCCATGCTTCAAATTTTGCGAGTTTCTTGGCTGATTTTGCCGAACTTGCATCTGGAATAATTTGCTCGACTTGATCAGATTGAATCGTCAGCAACATAGTTAACCCTTTAAAATAATTCTAAGTTTCAGTATTTTTAAATTGTACGCTTGAATGAAATATAACGTTTTTTGTTTAGTTTTTATATCATTTAATCTGACATAGCGACATTTTATGTCGTAGATAATTATAGGTATAAAAAAACTGTCTTATGGCTACATAAGACAGTTCTATCAAAACTAAATTATTTATCTAAAATAGCAAATAATTCTTTTTGAACTTCTTCGATTGCACGTAAGCCATTCAATTTATCATAAGTTGGTGCATTTTCACCTGAAGCAGCACGACCTTGATAAAAACCTACTAGCTGTTCAGTTTCACTATGGTATGAACCTAAACGCTTGCGAATCGTTTCTTCTTGATCATCTGGACGTTGTACCAAGTCTTCACCAGTTTCATCATCCTTACCTTCTACTTTAGGTGGATTATAAACAAGATGATAAACACGACCAGAAGCTGGGTGCTGACGACGACCTGAAAGACGTTGAACAATCTCTTCATCTGGAACATCAATTTCAATCACATGATCAATTGAAATACCCGCCGTTTCCAAAGCTTCAGCTTGTGGAATCGTACGTGGGAAACCGTCAAAAATACAACCGTTCACGCAATCTGGTTGAGCGATACGCTCTTGAACCAAACCAATAATGAGTTCGTCTGATACTAAACCACCAGACTCCATAACACTTTTCGCTTTAAGACCTAGTTCAGTTCCTTCACGAATTGCAGCACGGAGCATATCACCGGTTGAAATTTGTGGGATATTGTAGCGCTTACAGATCAACTGAGCTTGAGTACCTTTACCTGCCCCAGGTGGTCCGAGTAAAATAATGCGCATAAAAGAACATCCTCATTTAAAAACAATAAATCTTAAATTGAGCAATATGATACAGATTTATTGCTCAACCAACATCAAATTAATTATAAGAAAGCAACAAATAAGTGGATTAAACCTGCAAAAAAACCAGTCACACCACCCAATACAATTAGGATCCACTCATCTTCTTGGAACGCAGGTCGCAATAAATTCTGGAACTCTTTCGGTGTTAGTTCACGGATGCGGTCTCTAAACATTTGAAAGATCTTCTGCGCACGACTTGCATTCAGAGCTGGGTCACATACTGGACCCATAGTAATTTCAATTGAGCGATCAATCAAGTCGGTCTTGAGTCTAGCATATTCTCTTGGCCCCAATGAAAGCTGCAGTGAAGTTCTGACCAATGGAGTTTCCATAATTTCATTGATATGGCGCTTGACAATCCGACGAGTTTTATCTTTTTTACTACCATACATCATTTCAGTCATGATGGATTTCAGAGTAATTAAGTCTTCCGTTACCACGCTTGCAAATACATCTGAAACTTCCTCTTGGCGTTTCATAAATGCACCTTGAACGTTATATGTACCAATCCTTAGCACAGGAACGATCCATGGAAACTTACGGTCTTTGGTCAAACGGAAAATCTGTGGGTAACGGATATAGTGCGGTTCAATTGGGTTAAATACCATCCAAATCGCAATCCAGTTGGTTAAAAAGCCCCAGATTGATGCCCAAAAAGGAACTGTCCAATGCCACGGCACCACAAACCAAACGATCATTTGGAAAACACCAAAGAACATTCCAATTAACGCACTGATATGCCAAATAAAATTAATTTCTTTCTGACCAACTTTAAGGAACATACGTACCATTAAACGGCGATCACCTTCCATTTGGCTGACCACCATTTCCCGCATGTCCACAAGTGACTCGACGTTCATGGTCAGCTCAGTCACAAGTTCTTTTAATGTATTTGGCAACTGTTTATGGGCTTGCGCATAAATTCGACGTTTAATCGAGTATGGTAAGTTCTCCCACAACACCGCATTACGATCAACCATAACTTCATCAATTAAGTGTTCAAGTTCAAAACCAACTTGCTCACCTATGATCATTGCCATATCTTCTGGATCCATTGCCTCTAAAAACTCACGCAATGAACCCAACTTAGATAATGTATTATCGGTAATGATGCCCGAAATACGCCCTGCTTTACGCGGCACAATCCCCTGCCAACCTACAGGTAAAGGTCCTAAATGGAATCCCCAAAAATTAATTGGGTAAAACACCATTTTTAAAGCCATCCATACATGAGCCCATGTTACTAGGGCTGTCACTGGAATAATACTTAGGACCGCCAGATGGTCAGGTCGATTTAAAAAAATCTGCCACAATTCATTGACGTAATCAAACATGCATGACTCTCAGAATTATTGATACATTAAGACTTATAGAAGAATGAACAATCAGTCACACTCCTATAAGCCAAAACTTAACGTGTAAGAAATCTGAAAAACGGGCTCTACTTTTTTAACAGTATTCCCATTTCCATCTTCTATCTTGTCACGCACTCCCGCTCCCACACTAAATGTACTAATTCGATCACTATTCAACCAAACAAATGCTAAATCAGTACCAACACCTAAATTCCCTTTTTGTTTACCGCCATAGTTTTTACTATCTAAATGACCAGCATAAAGACCAAGGTAATAACCATTTTTATCTGTACCTGTTAAATAATATGGATAACGAAAGCCAATTTGCGCACCAGGTTCATTATCATCATTTAAAAAAGCGCCTACTTTTGCATAAGCAATACCGTATGGATTTACCCATTCAAGATTGGCATGTAGTAATTTTTTAGTAAAACCAGCACCAATATTCCAAGTTGCTACGTCTTTTGCCCCTTTTAATTTTGCTTCAGGCATATATGGATTTTCTTCAGCATGGACAACGCCGTTGAATGCTAAAACCGCTAGTAAAAGGTAAGATTTTTTCATTATTTTCTCCATTTTCCCTAAGAATGTATCTTGGACAATCCTATTTCAAACAGTTTGAGACTTTAACAGAATTATTTTGCATCTAATATACAAGTCCCTACAATTTTAATGTCTGCAAAGTCAAAAACTGTTGCGTCATCATTCAGATGATGTATTGAAAATACTACAGTATGATCATGCAACTTACGTTAAAATGATGCGCCTTTTATATTTTCTCCCTTGTAATTTAAGTCGACACCCTATGAAACAGCACTTTCCTTTAAAAAACATGCAGCAAGAAAAGCGCATTTACAAGGGTCGAATCTTCTTTGCTATATTTGTCGTCGCTATTTTTCTACTTTTATTAATTTGCCGTTATGCATATTTACAGATTATTCATTACGACGACTTTACAACAGCCTCTGATAAAAACCGGATTCGTTTACAACCTCTTCCACCCGCACGTGGCTATATTTATGATCGTAATGGCGTACTCTTAGCGGATAATTATCCTGTTTTTACAGCAACACTAAGTCGTACAGATGTCACAGATATTGATGGAACTATTGCACGTTTAATTCCAGTCCTGAGCTTAACCCAAGAAGATGTCGATCGTTTTAAAAGTCGTGTAAAAACTGCACGTAAAACGGAAAGAATTGCCATCAAGTTAAATCTAACTGAGGCAGATATTGCGAAATTCAGCGAAGTTAAATACGACTTTCCGGGTGTAAAAATTGAAACACAAATGACACGTTACTATCCTCATGGCGAATTATTTGCGCATGTGATCGGTTATGTGGGGCGAATTAACGACAAAGAACTAAAATCTATTGATAAAGATTTATATGCAGGCACAAACCTGATTGGAAAAATTGGTGCAGAAAAAAGCTATGAAGAGTTATTACATGGAACACCGGGCTATGAATCAGTTGAAGCCGATGCACATGGTAATGTACTCCGTCATTTAGGTCGTCAAAACCCAACGCGTGGAAATGATCTTTATTTATCGATAGATTATGGTCTTCAAACCATTGCAGCTCAACAGTTGGCCGATCGTCGTGGTGCAATTGTAGCAATGGATCCTCGAACAGGAGAAATTTTAGCACTGGTATCTAGCCCGAGTTTTAATCCAAATTTATTTGTTACAGGCATCAGTTCAAAAGATTATAGTGGTTTACGTGACAACTTAGACCAACCACTTTATAACCGTGCCGTACAAGGTGTTTATCCACCTGGTTCGACGATTAAACCGATGTTCGGACTTGGTGGAATTCATTACGGACTTGTCGATTGGGGCACAGCAATTTCTGATCCTGGTTATTTTAATTTACCAGGAGATAGCCACCGCTTCCGTGATCATAAAAAGACAGGTCATGGTGCTGTAAATTTACATAAAGCTGAAGTTGTATCCTGCGATACCTATTTCTATATCCTGTCTTATCGTATGGGTATCGAAAAAATGAATGACTGGATGCGACAATTTGGCTTTGGCGCAAAAACAGGTGTAGATTTACCAAGTGAAAGCACAGGTTTATATCCTAGTCCTGACTGGAAAATGCGTACACGCAAATCGAAATGGTTAAAAGGCGAAACCATTTCTGTGAGTATTGGACAAGGTGCATTTACTGCTACCCCGTTACAACTTGCGATGGCTGTAGCAATTACTGCCAACAAAGGCTCTCACGTTACACCTCACGTTTTACGTGATAATAAGGGCGCAAAAAAATATTCTGTGCATAATGCTCCTGACGGTAAAATTCAATTTAATGGTACAGAGCAAGATTGGCTCAACATGCATGCAGCCATGATTGATGTCATTCAATCTGGAACAGGGCGTGGCATTAAGGGCGGATTACAATATTCTATTGCGGGTAAAACAGGTACAGCTCAGGTCAAAAGTATTGCTCAGGGCAAACGTTATAATGAAGCCGCTCTTTCCTCTCGACAATGGGACCACGGTTTATTTGTTGGCTTTGCACCAGCGGATAATCCTCAAATCGCAATTGCTGTCGTTTGGGAGAATGGTAAACATGGCGGATCGGCAGCTCAACTTGCACGTCCAGTCTTTGATTACTGGTTAGTCACTCGTAAAAATAATCCTATTCGTCCAGCCAACCATCAAGTGAGTGGCGGTTTAATGACTGCGGGTATTAAACCCGGTGAACTACCAAATAGTTCTGATTCACCTGCATCAACACCAGCAGCGTCAAGTCCAGTTACAACAACTGCTGCTTCTCAGTCCAATGATGGAGTTACTGAATAATGAAAAATCAATTACGTATCATCGGTGGTGATTGGAAACGTAGAACGCTACCATTCGCTAGCATTGAAGGTTTACGTCCGACACCAGATCGAGTAAGAGAAACATTATTTAATTGGCTCATGTGGGATATACAAAATTCACAAGTTTTAGATTTATGTAGCGGCTCTGGTGCACTGGCTTTTGAAGCTTTATCACGCGGCGCTGCAAAAGTCGTCATGATCGAACCCAACCCGATTCAAGCTCGCTTTTTGAAAGAAAATATTCAATTGCTAAAAGCAGACAATTGTCAGCTACTGACACTCACTGCACAACAAGCATTAAAGAAATTAAACACTCATTTTGATGTTGTTTTTTTAGATCCCCCTTACGACCTAGCATTATGGGAAGAACTTGCTGAATTAGCTGATCCAATTATTACGGAGAATGCGTTTATTTATGTAGAAGCGGATCGAGAATTATCTCAATTGCAACTCCCATCAACATGGCAAAAGATCAAAGAAACCAAAGCTGGGATTGTGAGAGCTGGGCTGTATCAAAAAAATGCTTAGAAAATACGCAACCAAAACAAACGAATTAACTGCCCACGATCAAATGGAAAACTGGAAAGATATTCATAACCAATCCGATTATTTTTATTCAATTGATACACCATACCGTATCCAAGTGAAATCGAAAAATCATCTAAAGATAGATTGCTCGTATCTCCCGTTAAAATCTTTTGATTAAATTGATTCGTTTGGTAAGCGGTATAGTTATAAACACGCCAACGATCATCTTGGAAAAAAAGATTATGCAAGATTGAATAATCTGTTTTAATTTGCGGATAAGCAGCATCAAACATACTCTCCGTTTCATCATGATCTTCTGCAAAAAAATCATAATCTTTGGCACTTGCCAAACAAGAGCAACAGATTAGCAAGACATATAAAATAATGTTTAAAACTCGCATAAGAATTTGGATTGATGATGCTCATACATAGCATAACGTGAAATCTTAGTCTTTATAAATATTCATATTCTAGATCGTGTTAGAAATACCATTCCATCCGTCTACCATTTGGCATTCTTTGAGTGTTTTCATCTTTAAAAGCTGTTTCTTCTACGACCTTAAAACCGATTCGCTCATATAAGCTTTGCCCTTTTGGATTTGCTTTAGAAACATCTAAAGATAACCCTGAATATCCTTGTTCAATGGCGTGCATTTTTAGATGTTGTAATAATTGAGTGCCGATTCCTTTACTACGATAATTTGGATGCACACCAAAATTTGCCACATGTAAGCTCGTCTCACTGGGTTTTGTTACAACTGAACTAGAATTTAGTGCTCGCATCAACACACGAGGAAACCTAAATTTATACATTTTTAAAATATTTTTAATAGTTCCATTATCCATACGAGACAAATCTTTTGTTGCATAGCATGCCACGACAGCAATCACTTTCCCCTGATCCTCAACAACCCAATGTAAGTTATAGCTGGTATACCCATATTCAGACAAAAACTCTTTGTGAATAAAATGCTCCGCCGTAATTTGTTCATGCCCATAAATGTAATCAAATAGAGGCACGCCCGCACTATAGATCAATGGAACACAATCATATACGTCTTTTTTCTCTGCTTTTCTTATGTACATCATGATTCTCAGGTTATTTATCTTTTTTAAAAAACAAAAATAAATTATTAAAAATTACTTAATTTTTTTTGTGTTGGACATTAAGAATTAATTTATTAAATTAATTTAATATACAATAATACAATAACTCAAATTTTACCTTATTTATCATGAAGCTTTTTTTCTCGTTTGTGCTCACAATCTGTTTAACTGGATGTGTTTTTGGCAAATCCAGTGAAGTAAAACGTGCAGAAAAAATTTTACAGAATTTCGAATGTAAAAATATTGAGACAAACCAAGTTGCCCCATCATCAATGTCTAACTTTTACCAAGAAACACTTGCGGTCAATAAGGAAAAAGTCTCAACTTATATCGAACAATATAAAAATGGTGAAGATCTTTTTGATATCCCACTAGATGAGGTTGTACAACAAAAATATCAATTATATAAACAAGCTTGTCAGGCACTTGGTGGTATATCTACAGAAAAACAACCAACCGACTTAAATACAAACAAGTAAGGTAAATCATATTTGCCTTAATTCATTTTGGATATGGCATGATAGAAAAAGAACTGAATTTAAAACACTACCTTGCTTTAGCTAGCATTGTACTGAGTGTCATCATCGCAAGCATTCAACCTTTAGAGTTTGAATCCTATTTATTGCATCAAGCAGGTACTGTTCTGATGCTGATTGCCTTGTTAGTTACACTGAAAAAGATTGGCATCAATTTTTATAGTTTCTGTCTCTATCTCGCCTTCCTTTTCATTCATATTATTGGTGCACATTACCTATATTCTTATGTTCCTTATAACGATTGGATCAATACGCTTTTTCACTTCGACCTAAATCAAAGTATGGGCTGGTCACGTAATATGTATGATCGCTTTGTGCATTTTGCTTATGGCTTGTTGCTGTACCCATTTTTTTATCGATGTTTTCAAGTATGGTTACCCAAGGTAAAACCATTCTCTCTATTTTTATTGGTGATTCAATTTGTAATGGCAAGTAGCTTATTTTATGAATTGATTGAATGGTGGATTGCGATGGGTTTATCTCCTGAAGATGCTGAGAATTACAATGGACAACAAGGCGATCAATGGGATGCTCACAAAGATATGTTTCTTGCTACGCTTGGTGCGATTGTTATGGGGATGATTCAACTCTACAAAAATAAAACGCTTATCGATAAATAAGCGTTTTATTTAAAAATTCCAATTTAAATGATCGCGTGTTGCAATATATCGAATTGATCAAAAATCTCTGGTTTAATGCTTGGAATAAAATCAGAACCTATTAAACTCTTATCCACGACATCGTTGGTAGATGTAGATGATGTGGAAGCAAACTGGTTTAACACCTCATCAAGTTGGTTATCATGTTGATTTGACGAAACTAATATATCATTTAATGAAACTTTTTCGACTGAGGGTAATGGTGTAACAGCTATTTGTTTCGTTTCTAACGAACTTAAATCAATCTGATCTACGAGCGAAGCATGACTCAAATTAACATCAATATTTTCATTTTGCAGCAATACCAAGGTCGTCGTTGGAGAAACGATCGTAAAACTAAATACATCACTCATTTCACTAGTATTCCCAGCGGCATCCGTCTGAGTCAATGTAATTTTATGCAGACCTAATGCTAGATCATGATTTGGATTAAAGACCCAACTTCCATTACTATTAACACTAACAATTCCTATAGCCTGCCCATTATCATAAATCGTTAATAAAGCCTTAGATTCTGCTGAACCCGCTGCTCCAGAAATGGTTGGTCTAACATCATCCGTTGTACCACCTGCATTAATAGGACCTTTAACATCACCAATATCATCAGTTAATTTTGGAATTATGGGTTTTGTCGGAGGTGTAATATCTTTCGCGCCATCAATATCCATCGCTCCAGATGAGTTACCAGACGCGTCAATTACATATATTTTTGTCTCTTTTGACACAGTTAATCCTGTTGAAATTGCAATCGTAAATTTACCCTGTGCATCAACAACTCCACTTGCAATTAATTTACCACTTGAATCTTTAATTTGAATTTTTGCATTTGCTTCAGCGGTGCCCGTAATCAAGTCACCTGCCGCATTTAATTGTGCTACGGCTTTGTCAGGTGCAATGGTATCTTTTCCTACACTAATTTCTAATGGCTTAGACTGATTTCCTGCCACATCTTCGAGCACAACTGCTGCTTTTTGTGTTGGCGTCAAAGCTGGCGAAAGTGTAATGTTAAATTTACCTTGTGAATCTGTAATACCACTTCCTATAATTTTTCCATCTAAATCTTTAACTTGTACTTTTGTATTTGCTTCAGCTCGACCTAAAATTGAAGTCCCTTCTTTATTTATTTCTACCAACGGTTGATCAGGAGATATAGTATCTTTTCCTGCAATCACCTTAGACGGCGTAGACTTATTACCTGCCGCATCTTCAGCAATCACTATTCCACCTTTATCACTCGTTAACGCAGGTGAAATTTTAATTGAATATAAACCCTCTTTACTCGCTTTGACTGAACCAAGTAATTTTCCATCCGCATCATAAATGAATACTGTCGCATTTGCTTCAGCATTACCATTTACCAATGTTCCATCTGCATTTAATTGAGCACTTGGCGCTTCTGGTGCAATCGTATCTTTATTACCAATCACTGCTATTGCTTTAGATGAATTACCAGCAGCATCAATTGCAATCACCGTTACTTTGCTATTATTCACTAAAGGTTGATCAAGTTTAATTGTATAATTACCTTGCTGATCGGCGTGTGAGGTTGCGATTACTTTTCCTGTCGTATCTTTAATTTCAATTTTTGCACCTGCTTCCGTTTTCCCTGTAATAGTTTGCGTATCAGTAGCTAATGTTGCGGTTGGATCAATTGGCGGAGTGATATCAATAGAATGATTCTGATTCGACTGATCCTCATCATCTTTAACGGCCCATAAGTACACGCCTTCTGCTGCTAAAGCAACTAAACCGACTTTCAATAATTGTGACTTACTAATACCTAAATCATCTACCCCACTCTCTGTTTTAATAGTTTGAGTCGGCATTTCACTATCGATAAATTGAGACAATTGAGTTGCAGGCATGTAACGGATAAATCGACCTGAATCATCAAATTGAGCAATTGCATAACTACCATCTTCATTTGGAATTGCAAGTGTATGTTCAGTCTGATTGCTATCCTTGTAAAAGTCACTAATAATGATTTTCTCACCATTTTTTAATGTAATAACCAGATCATTACCTTGCTTGATAATTGATTTAATATCCGCCTGATTTACACCAATTTGTACAATTGAGGGCTGATCCAAAATAATACTTTTCATTTGCGCATCTTGTAAAACATGCAAATTCTTCTTAGATGAGACAACAACTCGTGTCATTTTTATACTCTCTTATCAATTATTTTTTATGTATTTATTGAATACTAATTAGTTAAAGAATTAACCTAATGGTTAAAATAACAAATGATCGCGATAACAACAATCTTCCCTAAAACAACTTTTGTGGTTTTTATATAGCTGATTATTTATATATTCTTAGGATTGAATTTCATGATCAATCTCTAAATAAAATAAACCAGTCTATTTAGACTGGTTTATTAATATCAAAAATGCAATCTTATTAGAACTTTGGATCACGCATTTGAACGATTGAACTATTTGTTCTGTGAATACTATCAACGAGTTTCCCTAAAACTGTAGGGATTAAATTCTCAGCCATTTGAGCAGCTTGTAAACCTAATTTTTCACCAAAAGTTGGGCGCTTACGAGTATTAATCACATAAACATCATGTTTTGGTAATAAACTTAACAAATATTCATCAGAGGTCTGTAATTTATCGACCAAGTTCAATTCACGTGCATCTTCACCATACCAATGTTCACCCGTTGCAACTTTAGCAACATCTAATTGTGGACGATACTTCTCAACAAAGTGCTTAAATAAAGAATGAGTTTGTTGTAACTCTTCTTCAAATTTCGCTTTACCTTCTGGCGTATTCTCACCAAACATCGTCACAGTACGTTTGTATTCACCTGCGGTATAAAGCTCGAAATCAACATTGTGTTGCTTCAATAAACGATTGAAGTTTGGAACTTGAGCAACCACTCCTATCGAACCTACAACAGCAAAAGGAGCAGAAATAATTTCATTGGCAATACATGCCATCATATAACCGCCACTTGCAGCGACTTTATCGACACAAATAGTGACGTTAAAACCGGCATCACGTAAACGAACCAATTGAGCCGCCGCTAAACCATAACCATGAACCATGCCACCTGGGCTTTCTAAACGTACAACGACACGGTCATGACCTGCTTTTGCAGTTGCTAAAATTAAAGTAATTTCTTCACGAATGGTATCTACCGCAGATGCCTGAACATCACCTTTAAAGTCAAGTACATAAATTTTTTGATCATTCTTTTTTCGAATCTTTGCTTCTTTAGCAAGTTGTTGAACGAGTTGTAGTAATTCCAAACGAGATGCTGTTGTTTGTGCAATTCTTTTTCTTTGTTCATTCACACGCGCATTTAAATGACTAATACGAATTTCAGCAGGAAATTTAGGTAAATGGAATAACATAAAGTAAGTGCTCTATAAGTTCGGCTTTATTCGACTAAGATGTGGTCTATTGAATAAAAATTCAATAGTGATTTTGCAAAATAGATTCATTTTCATCTGTAGCACAAAAAAAGAGCCCGAAGGCCCTTTTGATTTATAGAAGATCAATCAGCCAAAACGACCCGTAATATACGCTTCAGTCAATTGATGATCTGGTTGAGTAAAGACTTTCTCAGTCGAGTTTACTTCAATCAAATCACCTAAATGGAAGTAAGCAGTACGATCAGAAACACGTGCAGCCTGTTGCATAGAGTGCGTTACAATCGCAATGGTATATTGTTCAGAAAGTTCTGAAATCAATTCCTCAATTTTTGCTGTCGCAATCGGATCAAGCGCTGAACAAGGCTCATCCATCAAAATCACTTCTGGGCTAACAGCAATGGTACGTGCAATACACAAACGCTGTTGCTGACCACCAGATAAACCTGTACCTGGTTGGCTAAGGCGATCTTTCACTTCATCCCACAGGCCTGCTTTACGTAAGCTGTTTTCTACAATTTCTTCTAAATCATATTTATCACGTGCTAAACCATGCAATTTTGGTCCGTAAGCAACGTTATCAAAAATTGATTTTGGGAATGGGTTTGGCTTTTGGAACACCATACCCACTTGAGCACGTAGCAACACCACATCAAGGCTTGGATCGTAAATATCTTGATTATCCAGTGTCACTTTGCCTGTCACACGACAACTATCAATGGTGTCATTCATACGGTTTAAGGTACGCAGAAATGTCGATTTACCACAACCCGATGGTCCAATAAATGCGATCACTTCATTTTGATAAATATCGATATCAATACCTTTGATTGCTTCAGTTTCACCATAATAAACATGCACATCTTTGGTACTGATTTTCACATCATTTACTTTTGGCTTTTTATTCGATGAAGCTGTTTCAAACTGAGAAACAAACGCAGTATTAGATTGCTGAACTGGCGCTTCAGATGAAGTAAATTCTGTTTGCTGTGGATTCACTGACTTATCCTTTTCTACGGCGTTCATAATATCAATCGTATTCATTGTACTCTCCTCAACTACCAACGCACTTCAAATTTCTTACGAAGCCAAATTGCAAGGCTGTTTAAACCAATCATTAATGCAAGTAACACAATAATCGCAGCAGCAGTACGCCCTTCAAAGAAGTTACGTAACTCATTTCCCTGCCATAAATAAACTTGTACAGGTAATGCTGTTGCCTGATCCAGTGGCGTAGCTGGAACACTTGCAACGAATGCACTCATACCAATTAACAGTAATGGTGCAGTTTCACCCAAAGCATGTGCAACACCAATAATTGATCCTGTCATGATTCCTGGCAACGCGAGTGGTAGCACATGATGGAACACTGTTTGAACTTTTGATGCACCTAAACCAAGCGCTGCCTGACGAATTGAAGGTGGCACAGCTTTTAATGAAGCACGTGTGGTAATAATCACGGTTGGTAGAGTCATGAGACTGAGTACCAGACCACCAACCAACGGTGCAGACAATGGTAAATGCATCCAACCAATAAAGATCGCCGCGCCGAGTAGACCAAATACAATCGAAGGTACCGCAGCCAAATTATTGATATTGACTTCAATGATGTCAGTCATGATGTTTTTAGGTGCAAATTCTTCAAGATAAATCGCACTTGCAACCCCGATTGGAATTGAAATCAAGATTACAATCAACATCATGAATAACGAACCCATAAACGCGCCCGCTAAACCACTGGTTGCTGGTGAGCTACGAGAGTCTGGGCTGATAAATAAATTCGTATTAAATGTATTTTCAATAATACCATTTGCTTTTAATTTATCTGCAAGTTGACGAACTTCTGGATCAAGCTGCTGTTGGTCATCTGGTAAAGAACGATCAATATTACCTGCTAACCACACATCCACATTGGCGTCCGCTAAGAATTTAATCTCTTCTTTAGTACCAATTAATGCTGGATTCTCAAGTACCATGTCACGTAAACGATAGGCTTCTGAACTTGTGTACAAACTATTCAAATAATCACGTTGTGACTCTAGTGCTGGATCTTTAGCAACAATACCATTAACAATAAGTGCATCCCAATCCACCATGCCCATTTCAGTTTGCCAAGCCACAAAGCGCTCTTCAAAATGAGCAGGTGTCTCACCAGCAGTCTGCTTCGGTTTTGCTCCTACATTAATAATTGTAGGATCAAAATACACAGGAACAGTCATACTACTTTGCCAAAATGAAGGCAAACCTTTTGCTAAAATACTACCGAAAAGTAAAGCAACAAATGCAAGACCAATCATCACCGCAGAGAAACCTGCAAAGCGAAATGCTTTCTCTTTACGATGACGCTTTGCTAAAGAGCTTTGAATTATTGCTTTACGCTGCTCACGTTGTTCAGCAGCTACTTGTGGATCAAATACGTTCTGATCCAGAGGAGATGTATTTGAACTCATTCGTATTGCTCACGATATTTGCGCACGATATATAGTGCAATAATGTTTAAACCCAAAGTAATCACAAACAAAGTTAAACCAAGTGCAAATGCCACCAATGCTTGTGGGCTCGCAAAATCTGTATCACCAGTTAACTGTTTAACAATTGTCACAGTCACTGTTGAAACTGCTTCAAATGGATTTGCATGCAATAATGGACTGTTCCCTGCGGCAAGTACCACGATCATGGTTTCACCTACCGCACGTGACACCGCAAGTAAAAATGCACCTGTAATACCCGGTAATGCTGCTGGCAATACAACTTGGCGAATCGTTTCTGATTTGGTTGCACCTAAACCCAACGAACCATCACGTAACGCGCGAGGAACTTGAGTAATAATGTCATCTGAAAGCGATGAAACAAATGGGATGATCATAATCCCCATGACAAAACCCGCAGTCAGTGCACTTGTTGCATTAATATCAATACCAACAATTTCACCAATCATTTTGAAGAATGGGCCAATGACCATTAAAGCAAATACACCATAAACGATGGTTGGAATACCCGCTAATACTTCAATTGTTGGTTTTGCCCAAGAGCGTAAGTTTGGAGATGCATATTCAGCTAGATAAATAGCTATCATCAATCCCACTGGTACTGCAACTAATAATGCAATACCACTGACCATTAAAGTACCCCAAATTAATGGCAAGATACCGTAACTTCCCTCTGCATTACCCGACGTGCTAAAACCTGGATTCCATTCTGTGCCAAAGAAAAAATCTGCTGGACTAACAAAACGGAAGAAATGTAATGCTTCACTCAACATTGACAGTACAATACCAATCGTTGTGAGAATCGCCACACCAGAACATAGGATCAAACCAACATTAATGGCTTTCTCAACCTGATTACGAGCACGAAATTGCTGACTCACATGACGTTTTGCCCAAACCAAACCTGCTAAACCAGCACTAATTACGATTGCCAATTTTGCAAAAGAACCTATGGTTTCAAATTTAGCAAGTTGTTGTGCAGCTGCTAGCTCATAAGCTGCTGGCTGATCTGTAACCCCAAAACCAGACGCAATCGCTTGAACACGATCGATTAAAACATCACGGCTTGCTTCATCTAAAGTTGCACTGACCGATGCTGGAATATTGTTAAAGATAATATGTTGCAAGACACTTGGTTCGACCAAGTTCCAAATGATCAAAATTAAAAAAGCAGGAACACCACACCACAAAGCGACCAACGCACCATAATAACCTGGACGTGAATGCAAAGTTGCTGAGTTATTTCCCTTACCTGCTAGGTTACGGCTTTTGCTCAGCCCGATTTGATATGCAATTGCCACAAGGGCTAATAACACACCGATAAGTAGCAGATTCATGTAATCTCCACTGTTTTCTCAATTTTCATCATTTGAAAAAACTTAGTTAGACAAAAAGGCTGATGAACCTAAGTCGCACCAGCCTCCCTTTTAACAATATTACTTAACTGTTTTACCAGCTTTGAAATCAGCTAGAACTTTTGCACGTTCTTTATCGCTCATAGTGATCAAGCCAGCTTTTTCTAATTTAGAACCTTTACCAGAAGCTTTCTTATTTAAGAAATATTCTACGTATTGTGGTAAACCTTTAATTGATTTTAAATGCTCGCCTTTCACATAGAAGTAAAGTGCACGAGATACTGGGTATTGACCACTTAAAACTGTTTTCTCAGAAGGTAATACGCCATTTACTGTTGCAACACGTAATTTATCGCGGTTTTGATCATAGAAACCTAAACCAAATACACCTACTGCATTAGGAGAAGTTTTTAAACGAGCCAGTGTTTCAGTGTAATCACCTGCAATTTCAATTACACGACCATCTTTACGGAAGTTTGAACATGCTTTTTTCTGTTCTTCTTTATCTAAATTTTTGAAATAAGCAAATGATTCACAACCCGCATCAACCATTTTTTCTTGGAAAACTTCACGTGTACCGTGGTTTGTTGCTGGAATAACTAAAGTAATCGGTTCATTTGGTAAGTCATCATCAATTTGGTTCCATCGTGTATATGGGTTTGGAACCAATTTACCACCTGAAGGAAGCTGTGCAGCCAATGCAGTAAATACATGTGCTGGATCTAAGTTATAAGCACCTTTTCTTGAGTTAGACGCAAATACAATGCCGTCATAACCAATTTTGATTTCTTGAACTTGATTTACGCCTGCTTTTTTACATGCAGCAAGCTCTGAATCTTTGATTTTACGTGAAGCGTTTGCGATATCGATGGTATTATCACCAACACCTTGACAGAATTGCTTTAAACCACCTGAAGTACCACCTGAACCAACAACGGGTGCTTTAAATTGCGGGAAAGTATTACCAAACTCTTCAGCAACAATACTTGCATATGGCAATACAGTTGAAGAACCAGCGATTTGAATCGTATCACGAGCTGCATTCGCAGTTGTTGCTACGGCTACTCCAGATACAGCTAATGCAATTGCGATATGACGTGGATTTAAGCGCATTCTGTTTTCTCTCATTTATACAATTTGATTTACAACTCTTTTTAATTCAAGTGTTGTACTTTAGTTAACTGCATTTTGAGGAGATAATATGACAATTAAGTGACAACTTTATGACGCTTTTATGATGATCATTTTTATTTGAAAATTTTCAGTCATAAAGAAAAGTGTTTTTTGAAAAAAATGGTGAAAGAAAATTATCTTAATGATTGTAATTTATAATTTTTTACTTACAACACGACATATAAGAAATCAAACTAGAAATACAAATTTGACGACCTTAGTAATGAAAACTATATGACAAATATCTATGTAATATTAGTTTGAATCCTTCAATTCGGTTCTAAATGAACTAAAATTAGGTTTCCAATAGCCATTTACACGTCTATCTTAAGCTATTCAGAAAATTACTTGAGATTAAATTAAAGGTATATTCAGATGAGCTAAATCTTTCTAAGCTCAATCACACAGACTAAAAATGAAAAAGGCACATGAATGTGCCTTTCTCTTAGAAAGCAAATCGATTAATCAATCGCTGGAACATAAGTTCCTGCAACAATTGCATCTTTAATACGATCAGCTTCTGCCAACACAAGTGCAAGCAAGTTTTGAACGTTTTCAAGCGTTGCAACTGGGCTTAAAGTGGTCATCTTCAATGATTGAACATTACCCACTTTGGTTACACCAATATTCGCTTCACCACGAGCAAACAATTCATCTGCCACGTTTTGGTTTAAGCTATCGATAAATTCAGCAGGATAAGCTTCTGGTACTACACGGAACAGGACTGAAGCGAATTGTGGTTCAACCAACAATTCAAGACCCGCTGTTGCTTTAATATAATCTGCAACTTCACGTGTTAATTTCACACCATGATCAATCATTGAACCATAAAGCTCTTCGCCTAATGCTTCAACTGTCATCCATAATTTCAATGCATCAAAACGACGTGTCGTTTGTAATGATTTAGACACGAGGTTAGGTACACCGTGTTCTTCGTCATAAGCAGAGTTTAAATATTCTGCTTCATAATGCATAAAGCGATAGTTTGCTTCGTCTTTCAACAAGAAAGCGCCACAGCTAATGCTTTGGAAATAATGCTTATGGAAATCAAGCGTGATTGAGTCTGATAATTCAATTCCATCTAACATTGAACGATGGTCATTTGAAAGAATCAGTGCACCGCCCCAAGCTGCATCAATATGCATCCATGAACCATACTTCGTGGTAATTTCACGGATTTTCTTGAGTGGATCAATCGCACCAGCATCAGTCGTACCCGCTGTTGCAACAACACAGGCCACGATTTTGCCTTCAGACTGAAGATGCGCCATAGTTTTTTCCAGTGCATCAACATCCATCTGTGCATTTTCATTCACAGGAACAGTGACAACAGACTGGAAGCCCATACCCATCATCGCCATGTTCTTTTGCACAGAGAAATGTGCATTTTCAGAACAGATGACTTTGACGTTCTTCATTGCTTCTGCTGGAATACCATCACGCTGAACCGACCATGGCTTACCATTTTCGTCTTTCCAGTTTTTCGAGATACACCAGTCACGCGCCAGCAATACACCCATCAAGTTTGACTGTGTGCCACCAGACGTAAACACCCCAGCTTGACCTGCACCATAACCGACTTTTTGACGAAGCCAATCAATGAGTTGAACTTCCATCAAAGAACCCGCTGGGCTTTGATCCCATGAGTCCATCGACTGGTTGGTTGCATTGATCAACACTTCCGCAATCTGGCTCATCACCATGGTTGGGCAGTGTAAGTGTGCAAGTGAATGCGGGTGATGTACTTTTAAGCTTTTATTGAGAAAAAGCTCAACCATACGTTGTAATGATTGCTGTACACCTAGACCTTCTTTTGAAGGAGCAAAAGAAATTGCTTCACGCAAATCCTTAATGCTACCGCCAGTGTACATTTTATCATTTTGCAACCATGCTGAAACGGCAGTTACCGCCTCTCCCATTGCTGACTGATAGTCAGCAATAGATTGAGCATCATTGCAGAGTAACGCTTTACGATGTTCTGCAAAATCAACCATGAATTAGCCTCGTACTGCTTTTAATGCTTCAGCAACAGCTTTCTTGAAGCGAGCAACCGCCTCTACGCACTCTTCTTGATTGATAATCAACGGGCAAAGTAAACGAATGACTGTACCGTTACGGCCGCCTTTTTCAAGCAATAATTTATTGTTGAAACAAGCAGTCTGGATTGCAGCAGCCAATTGCGCATCAGCAGGTAATGAACCCATATGATCCGCAGGTTTACGCTCGTCAACGATCTCAACACCGATCATCAAACCACGACCACGTACGTTACCGATACATGGGAATTCTTGAGCAAGTTTCTTAAACTCTGCTTGTAAGAAATCACCACGCTCTTGCGCATTTTGAGCAAGGTTTTGTTCTTTGATCACTTGAAGTGATGCTAAACCTGTACCCATCGCAAGTTGGTTACCACGGAAAGTACCCGTGTGACCCGCAGGCTGCCAAGCATCAAACTTACGTTTAATACCCAATACTGCAAGTGGTAAGCTACCACCGACCGCTTTCGACATCACCACAACATCAGGCTCGATTCCAGCATGTTCAAAGGCAAACATTTTACCTGAACGTGCAAAACCAGCTTGAACTTCGTCCAAGATTAAAACGATGTTGTGCTTTTCAGTCACTTCACGGATTTTTTGCAACCATTTTACAGGTGCAGTAACAACACCACCTTCACCTTGAATCGCTTCAAGGATCACAGCAGCAGGCTTGGTTACACCACTTTCAACATCTTCAATGAAGTTTTCAAAGAAATAAGTTAAAGCGTCAACACCTGCTTCCCCACCTAAACCAAGTGGGCAACGATATTCATGTGGGTATGGCATAAATTGCACGCCTGGCATTAAGCCATTCACCGCATTCTTTGCAGACAAGTTACCTGTCATTGCAAGCGCGCCGTGCGTCATACCATGGTAGCCACCAGAGAAACTAATCACTGTGCTACGACCCGTATAAGTTTTCGCTAATTTAATCGCTGCTTCTGTACCATCTGCACCAGATGGACCACAGAATTGTAGGCAATATTCTTCTTGACCGCCTGGCAAATAAGCCAAAAGCGCTTCAGTAAACGCATCTTTTAAAGGAGTCGTTAAGTCTAAAGTATGCAATGGCAAACCGCTTGCCAATGTGTCTTGAATACTTTGAATCACCGCAGGATGATTATGGCCCAAAGCCAATGTCCCTGCCCCAGCTAAACAATCAAGGTACTCTGTACCTTCAACATCAGTAACCCAACAGCCTTGTGCTTTTGCTATCGCTAACGGTAATTTACGTGGATAACTACGAACATTCGATTCCATCTGACTTTGGCGAGTCAGATAATATTCGTTAGTTGCATTAGCGGCAGGATTTACGGAAGTAACGCTCATATCGAATTACCATCTCTGATATGGGTAAAAGAAATAAGTCTGGTGACTTGCGGTCGTTTGACTCGGTGCTTTTTAGAATCTAGTGAGACACAAATTTTATATCTTTCAACTAGGAGCGAGATGATACCTAATTTTGAAATAAAATAAACTCTTTTTATGCCTGACATTCATCTAATATTATTGAAAAAATGCTTCATTCCAATAACTATGATGAATTATCATCATACTATGTGACAAGCGAAAGAAAGTAAGCTTTTTTTAACAGCCTTAATTTTTTTAGATAAATGGTCAAATATATGAAGCTAATTATTTAATTTTAAATATTTTTTAATTAATTTTTCTGTTGCAAAACACTGTTAATATATTACAAAGACACCACAAAATATGCAAAAGTTCCCCATCAGTTGTTTCTAATATCAGACTTGTAAAAATAAATGTTTAATACCAAATTTTAAGGAATTTTTTATGCGTACTTTAGCACTTGCAACATTAATGATCGGAGCTGCACTTAGCCCAAGCCTTTTTGCTCATGAGACTGAAAACTTGAACTATAATATTGTGAATATCCAAGCAGATGCAGCACGCCAAGTTGCCAATGATGAAATGCGTGCTGTGCTTTATATTGAAAGAAGCAATAAGCAACCCGCAGAACTTTCCAATCAAATCAATCAATTAATGAATCAAGCGCAAGCTATTTCCCGTAAATACACACAAGTAAAAGTCGAAACAGGTGCTCAAAGCACTTACCCTATTTACGACAATGATAATAATAAGTTAAAAGAATGGCGCGCGCGTGCAGAAATCCAAATTGAAAGTAAAGACTTTAAAGCAGCAAGCCAGTTGATTAGTGAACTACAACAGAGCTTTCAGACCCAATCGATTAGTTTTAGCGTATCTGACGAACAACGTAAAAAAGTTGAAAATGAACTGATGATTGAAGCTTCTAAAAACTTTCAGCAACGCGCACAAGCGATTACCCAGGCTTGGAATAAAACGCAATATAATCTTGTCAGTTTAAATTTGAATACAAGTAATTATTTCCCTCAACCAATGATGCGTGGTGGCATGGCAAAATTTGCGATGGCTGAGGCAGCTCCAGCACAAGACATGGCAGCTGGTGAATCCAAAATTACTGTCAGTGCTAATGGCTCAATCCAATTTAAATAAAAGTACGATTTTATTTAAATTAAAGCAGAAAATTAATTTTCTGCTTTTTTTATTCATTGAGTTCAAAATATTCTTGAAGCTGTCGACCAGTTGGTAATTCATCAAATGAAGTATGTGCTTTATTCTCGCCAGCCCAGCTGGTTTTAGAAGTCATACAAAAATTTAACTCTTTATTTGGTTCAAAATCTTCGTGAATTAAACCTAGCGGAATCCACATTACTTTAGGATTAGTACCTAATACATTAGGAATATGCGAACCACATTTTCTGCAAAAGGAGCTAGTAAAACCTGTGGCTTTGATATAAGTGCAAATAAATTGCTCGCCTTGCTGCCAATAAAATTGATCAGATGAAATCAATGTCGCAGTGTTGGACGCGGCCCCACTCTGCTTGCGACATAAACGACAATAACAACGATAGATCGTTTTAATTTTCGATATATGAAAATGAAATTTTATTTCCCCACACAAACAAGCGCCATTAAATTGTTGTTCTTGTTCTAATACTGTCATGACTTTTTGATCCAGATGATTTTGTTTATCTTAGTCGTTTATGCGGGATGTCTTAAATTTTGCAATGAATCCCAAGCAGCCTGAGCCAAGTTTTCGCGATACACTTTCGGATTGGTAAGCACTTTTTCAGATAACCATGCTCGGCAATAACTTTCAGTTGCACCAATCACTAATGACATCATCAATTCAGACGGAACCGATTGTAATAATTTCGCATCACTATAGGCTGCAATATTATTTACGATCTTTTGATTTCTGATTTTATTTTTTTCATTTAATGATGGGCGGTGCTCACCTTGCATCACTGAAAAATGCGCTAACATTAAAAACTTAGCAAAATGAGGTTGATCAGAAACCCAATCAACGTAACTATAAATTAAAGCATTCAAAACATCTCTTAAAGACTGCGCACGCTCAAGATATTGATCTCGTAATGATGCTTGATCATCTAAAGCAGCAAAAACAAGTGCAGCGATAACACCTTCTTTATTTTTAAAATGATGATAAATTGCCCCAACACTACTTTCAGATTTATCGCGAATCATTTCAATGCTAGTCGCATCGAGACCATATTCAAGAAAACATGCCAATGCATCCAATAAGATTTGTCTTTTTAACAATGATCTACGTTGTGGATATAAGCGTTCTAATAATTGCTGAGCCGTTTGCATAAGTTATTTAAATTTACCAATCATCGGAACTATTGTGTATGACTTGACCATAACTTGTAAACAGAATTATATTCTGCAAAAGAATTTAATTCTGTTTTATAGGAAATCATCTAATGGCATCAACTTTGGAATTATGGAATAAGGTTTCAGTTTTACCTGCTGGAAAATGGACGTTCACACGTATGCTTTGTTTAAAAGCACCTTATTTCAGTAGCATTTCTCCTTTATTTGAGGAGTTAAAACCGAACTCTTGTAAAATATCCATTAAGAAAAAACGCGCAGTGCTGAATCACATTGGTACAGTTCATGCGATTGCAATGTGTAATATGGCCGAACTTGCAGGCGGTACGATGACTGAGGTTACTGTTCCAACTTCACATCGCTGGATTCCAAAAGGCATGACCGTAGTATATTTAAAGAAAGCGGAAACTGATTTAATTGCGATCGCTACCCCAGTAGAGCAGCACTACGATTGGGATAAAGCTGGAGAATATCTGGTGAATGTTGATGTACTTGATCAACAGAATGAAAAAGTCTTTCACGCCACCATTACCATGTGGATTTCAAAAAAGAAAAAATAAAAGTAAAAAGCCCCGAACACGGTATTCGGGGCTTTTTACTTGAGTTATTTTTTTACTTTTTAAAAGGAAGCGCATATTTAAAAATACGCCCTACCACTTCACCGAATTGTTTTACAAAGCTAGCATTATTGTAATTTAAACCATATTTCTCACATACAGCTTCCACTTTAGGTGCAATTTGACGATAGCGGCGAGCAGGAATATCTGGGTATAAGTGATGTTCAATTTGATGGCTCAAATGCCCTGTCAAAATATGAAATGCTTCTGAACCTGTTAAATTAGAAGAACCACGAATTTGACGCATGTACCAATGACCGCGACTTTCATTCTGTAAAACAGTTTTTGGGAAGACCTCAGCATCTTTAGTAAAATGACCACAAAAAATAATACTAAAAGTCCAAATATTACGAATCCCATTAGCAACTAAATTTCCAGTAAAAACTGGGATCGCTGAAGGCCCTGCAATCAATGGGAAAAATACATAATCTTTAAAAAGTTGCTTCGCTATTTTTTTCTGCGCTGGTTGCCATTCTCGTTTAAATTGCGCGATTGATTTACGCTTATAAATCACTTTGCCGAGTTCAAGATTTTGAATTGCAACTCCCCATTGGAATAGTAAGCTGAATGGCACAATATAAATCGGTTGAATTAAAGTAAACTTTGTCCAACGTTGTTCTGGAAATAAGCGAAATACACCATAACCCACATCATCATCCATGCCTTTCACATTGGTATACGTGTGATGTTTGTAGTTATGCGTTTGACGCCAATTATCTGAGGTTCCAACGGTATCCCATTCGTAAGTCTGACCATTAAATTTTGGATCATTCATCCAGTCATATTGTCCATGCATCACATTATGACCTAACTCCATGTTTTCCATAATTTTGGCAAAACCCAATAGCCCCGTTCCTAATAACCATGCTGGTGGAAACCATCCTGCAAACAACAAAGCTCGTCCGAGTAAGCTGCTATAACGGATTGAGGAATAAACACGGCGAATATACTTCGCATCTTTTTCGCCTAAGTCATCTAATACTTCTTGCTTGATCTGATCTAATTCTCGAGCAAAAGCATCTAATTCTGAAGCAGTTAAATCACGATTTTTTGGATTTTTAAAATATTCAATTTTAACAGGCATATTCATAATTAATTTCTCATTTATAGATCAATCACTAGATCAGACTGAGCGGAATTTACACAAATTTTTAATAGTTGAGTTGGTTCATGATTCGCTGAACCATTCAACAAATTCTTCGTTGAGCCTTGCGCTTTTGTGCAGGCGCATTTATTACAAATGCCCATACGACAACCATGATTAGGTTTAATCCCTTGATGTTCCAAACTAGAAAGAATGGATTGCCCTTTAGGTATCGCAACCGTTTTGTTGGATTGAGTCAATCTCACATTTATAAAACCAGTTTCCGAAGCATCCACATCAATTTGGCTTAAACTAAAAGCTTCAGTTTGAAGCAAAGCAGCACAAGAAAATAATTTTTCTGCTGTACTCACAAAACCTGATGGACCACAGGCATATACAGTGGTTTCATTTAAAGCTGAAATTTGATCAACATAACTTTGGTTCAAACGTTGATCTTGCGCTTGGGTATAAAAAATTTGATAACTGAAATGGGGAAAGTTTTCCGCTGTTTCTTTTAAATATTCAGCATAGGCTGCATCGGCCTGAGTTTTCACCCAATACATCAACTGTACAGATGTCGTCAAAAACTGCTTGGTTTGACTCAAGCTTTCGATCAGGCTCAGCATCGGGGTAATGCCGCTACCTGCTGCAAGTAATAACAAGTTAGGAGTTTGAATATGCTGCTGCATATCGCCATAAGGTTGCCCTAAATAGACAATATCCCCTACTTTAGATTGCTCAACCAACCATGAACTCACCAAACCTTGATCAACTTTTTTGACGGTTAAACAGAGATGATCTGCATCTAATTGCATCAAGCTATACGTGCGTTCGTAATGACGCCCTGCAATTTCAACAGTGACAGGATGATGTTGTCCTGCTGCACCACGCTGTACATGACGATTGCATTGCAAAATAAGACTCACCGTATCTTTAGCTACCGTTTGTTTTTTTACAACTTTGGCGAGTGATTGATTCAAAGACCACAGTGGATTGATTTTTTGTAGCCAGAAATTGGCATCATGGTTCGTAATTACGCTTTGGGCTATTGAATTGAATAGAGAAATTCTCTTTTCGACTGCTTGCATGAGCGGGAACTCTGATCATTTTTTAATTATTATACATATGTATATATATTTGTATATATATTCGTATAAGAATTTACATTTCCCAAGTAGTCAGACAATCGCTATAATCCCGAGTAGCTTACTTATATTTTGAAAATAATGGTTCAGTCTTCTACTTTTTTACCGCTCGGTCATGACACACTAAATGAACAAGATGTCATTGCTATGAAATCTCCTGTACGTTCGGTTGGTAGAAAAGCAACCATTACCAAAGAAGAACTTTTTCAGGCGACACTGAATCTAATTGGTCCACAAAAAAGTATTGCATCTTTGAGCTTACGTGAAGTAGCGCGTGAAGCAGGTATTGCACCAAATAGTTTTTATCGACATTTTAAAGATATTGATGAACTGGCTATCGCTCTGATCGATCGTGCAGGTTTGGTATTACGTAAAATCATTCGCGAAGCGCGTTTGCAAGCATCTATGCAGCAAAGCATTATTCGAAGTTCAGTTGAAGTTTTTATTCAACAGTTAGATGCCGATGAAGGTTACCTCAGCTTATTATTACGCGAAGGATATACGGGCTCAACCTCATATAAACTCGCTGTAGACCGTCAGCTGAATTTCTTTCAGCAAGAATTACAAGAAGACCTGATTCGCCTAGAACAAATGAATAATAGTAAAATCAGTCATGCTGACATTGCGGCTAAAGCGATTACCCAATTGGTATTCAATATGGGCGCAAAAGTGATTGATTTACCTGCTGAACAACGAACTGACGTTGCAGAGCAAACCATGGTAATGATTCGTATGATTTTAGAAGGCGCTCGTCATTTTGATAAAATGGAAATTGATTAAGCAATTTCATCAGCATAGACTATCGTCATTAAGCATATATCTTTGTCATTTATCATAACTACAAGCAAATTTAGGCATACAGATCATGACCCTTCTCAATGACCGTCAAAGCATCATCGCTAGTTTTATTCTGATGTTTTTATTTTTAATGATGGTCATTCCCCTGCATTTGTTGCCTAGTTTTTTTGTAGGTTTCTTGATTTTCGAAATTATTAACAGTCTAAGCTCAATTGTTGAAAAACATATTGATGGACAACGTGCGCGCATCTTTATCAGTATTATTCTTGGAATTTTGACCACATTTTTGATTGGCTTTTTTATTACCAGTTTAATTAGCTTTGTGATCTATGATTTAAAAGGAACAGGTCTTAACTCGTTTAACTTTAAGATTGATCAAACCCTCATTAAATTCCAAGCAGAAATGAGCCATTATGTCCCTGGTTATCTTCCTCATAGTGTTGCAGATATCAAGAATCAGATCTTGTCCTTCATCAAAAATAATATTTCGATTGTTAAAAATACAGGTACCGATATTCTGCATAACTTAGCAACCATGCTGATCGGTTTAATTGTAGGTATCTTGGTTTCCATTCAGAACTTTAAGCAGCACGCACCACAACCTGTCTTTAAAGCTGCTATTTTACATCGTATTCAGAAGCTTTCGATTTCATTCAAAAATGTTGTCTTTGCTCAAGTAAAAATCTCTTTAATCAATACAGCACTATTCATCATTTTTGTTTTTATCGTTTTACCTCTATTCCATATCCATTTACCTTTTGCTAAAACACTGACTATTCTGACCTTCATTTTTGGTCTTTTACCTATTATTGGTAACTTGATTTCCAATACTTTGATTATCATGGCTGGCTTAACCATTTCACTCTCTGTTGCAGCCATCGCTTTAGCATATTTAGTCATCATTCATAAACTTGAATATTTCGTAAACGCAAAAATTATTGGTACAAAGATTAATGCGAGTGCATGGGAAGTACTCTTGGCTATGCTCATTTTTGAATCAATTTTTGGCTTGAGTGGCTTAATCGTTGCACCGATTTTTTACGCTTACATTAAATTAGAATGCAAAGATGCTGGTTTGATCTGAATTATATTCGGGCTATTCAAATTCAATAGATCAATCTATTATTTCGACTGATTGAGCAAAGTAATAAAAAGAAAAATGATGATAAGGAAAATTACAAAAGCCTTGCGAATTAAAACATTCATTCAGGCATTCTGCGCTTAAGCTAGAACAGAATGGTTTTTATTCACGATGTTTCATTACATTATAATTGAATGAGGTAACTATGAATTCTTCAGCAGCGGCTTTGAAAGTATATACACGTAATAATTTAGATGATTCTATCAAAGAAGCCACCGTTAAAATTTTAAATCAAATTCTTGCAAATCTTATTGATCTATCATTGCTTACCAAACAAGCGCACTGGAATATGCGGGGTAGTAATTTTATTGCGGTACATGAAATGTTAGATATGTTCCGTACTTCATTGATCACCCATTTAGACAATGTCGCAGAGCGTGCTGTACAGATTGGTGGAACAGCGCTCGGAACAACCCAAACGGTTGCTGAAAGTTCGCATCTTAAGCCTTATCCTGTTGCAATCCATGCAGTGCAAGATCACTTAAAAGAGCTAGCTGATCGTTATGGTGTCGTTGCAAATCATCTTCGAGATACAATCGAGCAAATTAAAGATCCAATCTCTGAAGATATTATCCATGCAGCACTCGAAGATCTGGATCAATATTTATGGTTCTTAGAAGCTAATATCGATCAAAACTAAGTATATTCACGACATAAAAAAGAGGACATGATTTGTCCTCTTTTTTTATTACATCAGTCGTAATTATGGTTTAACTACAACTAAGACTTGAATCGCTTCTGGAGTCACAGAAAGACCATCTAATAAGCCTAGACCCTCTTTCTGGAACTTTTGTAAACGCTCAATTTCATCTTGACGAATACTTGGGTTAAATTGCTTAAGATAAGTTAAACGATCAATTTCATATTGCCATTTACTGCCATAATGCTCTTTAGCTTGTTGCATCAATTCAGGCAAAGAGGTTTTGGCAATATCTAAAGCTTGTGCGTAACGCTCTTCAATTACATCACGGCGTGCTTTCACAACTTGACGGCAGCTATTGCCATCGAGATGATGCAAATATGGGCGCAAAATACTTGGATCGATCTTGGCAGATAAATCTTGACCTGTTTCACTCAGTAATACGCGAATCAACTGCTTCGGCAAACTTGACGGTAAGTTCAACCCTTTTGGTGCAACTACATCGACCTTAAACCAAACTTCGAGTAAGACCGAACCTTGTTTTAACGCATTCGATTTGAGTAATGCAACGTTAGTGCTACCAAATGATTGTGTGCGGATCATTTCCATAACACTTTCAATAAATGGGTGTTCCAAGGTCAAATATTGTGCATCTTCACGGATCTGAGCCTGATCACGATAGAAAGTTGCTGTCATGCCTTCTTCGTCCAAGGTAATTCCTTGGACTTGCATTTGATCCGTTGGTTTGATGATCACAGTACCGTTGCTTTGCTCATCAAAGTCAATATTGGTCGATGACATGAAACGCTTCACGAACATTGGCAAAGTCGTGTTGTCATCATAGTCTTCAAGTGCTTGTACAATGCCCTGTGCAACGACTGGGCGACAAGAGTTGTACTCAAGCAAACGGTCACGACCAGCTTGTAACTCAGCTTCCAAAGCTTGACGTTGTACATTCACTTCTTCAAGTAAATCCTCAAACGTCTGACCTTGATCTGCCAATAAACAGTCTTTCAATTCAACAATAAAGTTCTCTTGCAGCGTTTGTGCGGTTGGAGAAATATTGCTAAAAATATTGAGTGCTTCGTTATACCAGCGGAACATACGCTCTTGCGCTGTACCCATCAAATATGGCACGTGAATTTGAATGCGATTTTCTTGACCAATACGATCTAGACGACCAATACGTTGTTCAAGTACGTCAGGGTTTGCAGGTAAATCAAATAGGATCAAGTCACTGGCAAACTGGAAGTTACGTCCTTCTGAGCCAATTTCAGAGCAAAGTAGAATTTGCGCACCATAACTGTCTTCGGCAAAGTATGCCGCAGCTTGGTCACGCTCTAATAAACTCATCCCTTCATGGAACATCGCGGTACGAATACCCGCATGTAAACGTAATACGTTTTCCAATGCTTCAACCACTGGCCCACTACGCGCGATCAATAACACTTTTTTGTGTTTTAATTCTTTGCGCAGCACTTCCATCAACCAAGGTACACGCGGGTCATTTTCCATCCATGCGCCATCCAGTTGCCCTTCTTCAGGCCACATTTGCTCACGCATTTTGCCATCAAATGACCAGTCTTCTGGTGCCGGCAAAGGTGCAGGTTGGCAATCACGACCTGGGAAACCTTGAATCGCTTCACGTGTATTACGGAATAAAATACGACCTGTACCGTGACGGTCTAGCAACTCGTGAATTGCACGCATACGCTGTTCAGGCTGATCATCAATACGATGACCCAATAAGCCATCCAGAGCAGCAAGATGTTCTTCAGTCAGTGCTTCATCTGACATTAAGACTTCGGCAACTTTAGCTGTTTGCTGATATTGTTCTTCTTCGTCAAGGAAACGATCTAAGCTACTAAAACGTTGCGGATCAAGTAAGCGTAAACGCGCAAAATGGCTCTCAACACCTAATTGTTCAGGCGTTGCCGTAAGAAGTAAGACACCAGCTGTTTGTTCAGCCAACTCTTCGACAAGATCATAACGATCATTACCGCCTTCTTCTTCACTCCACATTAAATGGTGTGCTTCATCGACAACTAGTAAATCAAAACCTGCCTCAACCGCTTGCTCACGCAAATCATCATGGTCAACCATCAAATCGACACTCGCAATAATGCATTGCTCAGTCAGGAATGGGTTGAGATCAGGATCATGTTCTTTGATCGAAGCAGTACGGGTTAAATCAAATAGAGAAAATTGTAAATTGAAACGACGACGCATCTCAATCATCCACTGATATTGCAGCGAATCGGGCACTAAAATCAGGATACGCTCTGAACGCCCTGTTTTCAGTTGTTGATGGATAATCAAACCCGCTTCAATGGTTTTACCAAGACCGACTTCATCTGCTAACAATACGCGTGGTGCAAAACGTTTACCCACTTCGTGTGCGATATAAAGCTGGTGAGGAATCAACCCAACACGCGCACCTAAAAAACCGCGTAAAGGACTGGTATGCATCTGCGCTTGCAATAACATCGCTTCAATACGAAGGTCATACCATTCTTTATAATCAATTTGGCTTGCTAACAAACGCTCTAAAGGTTTTGATAGCTGAATTTGCGCACCGATACGAGTTTCGTTCAATGACTTACGTTCTTGTTCGCCATTTTCTAGGCTACGAACCACATCGTAACGAAGCACGCCATGACGGTCTTCAACCGATTCAACAATCCACTTAACACCTTCTTGATCTTGCACTTCATCTTTGACATTAAAGATGATGCGAGATAAAGGCGCATTGTTTCGTGCATATACACGAGTTTCATCACTTTTAGGGAATAAAATACTGATAGAACGCTCATCTACATCAATAAGAACACCTAGACCGAGTTCAGTTTCTGTATCTGATAACCAACGTTGACCAATAGCAAACGGCTGCAATTTATTCCACCTTTTCTCATGTTAGCCCACATATTGTATGCCTTAAACTGACGAAAGTTTAAGCTACTTTATGTAGTTTTAAATTTGGTATTTACGTGAAATTCAGCCACGCAAATAGCCCTAATATTTTGACATAAAGCTGACTGAAATAGCGCGCTTTACATCTCTTTAGATCAAAAAAATACGATTAAAATGGTACAGAACAATCAAAACTCAGTTGAACGCCTGTTTTAGGATGAGTGAAGCTGAGTTGTGTTGCATGAAGACACAAACGTGCATAAAGCTGCTGCTGTTCAGGACTTGCATATAAGGTATCCCCTAGTATTGGATGACCTAGATATTGCATATGCACACGAAGTTGATGTGAACGACCTGTAATCGGAATCAATATAACTCGAGTTACCGCTTGCCCTTGAATTTCTAAATGCTCAATAACTTGCCATTCTGTTAATGCAGGTTTGTGATATGAGGCATCAACAATATGCAGCGGTGGACGACTTGGATCATAAATCACAGGAATATCGACTGTGCCCTGACCTTCTAAATGTCCAGCAACCAAAGCTTGATAAATTTTTGAAGTTTGTCGATCTTGAAATTGACGTGAAATATTGCTTTGTCCAAATTTAGATAAACCAAAGACTAGAATACCTGAAGTGTCACGATCTAAACGATGAATGAGTAGAGTTTTGGGTTCTAATTTTAATAAACGATTGATCAAACAGTCTTGTAAATCGGGTGTTTTCCCTGGCACTGTTAGAAGCCCAGCAGGTTTATGGATCACCATAAAATCTTCATCACGATGAATCAAATGTTCACTTAGAAAATTACTCAAGCGTACCTTCCAACGACTGGATGAAAACAAGCGGGCAATCATAAAAAGCTTGGAGGTAAATTACAATTAAAATTAAAACTTTTTTAGAGAATATTTAAAGTTTAGCTAAATCCGACTTAGCAAAAAATTTATGCTTCTTAATCTTTTTAAAGTAAGCGATTAGGAATCGATATATGCTAATAACTGTTTCCTCACAGATCTTGGTGGTGCTAATAAAGTCTTGACTAGCCTTTCGCTTAAGATACCTGCGACAAGACCACCTCCGATTAAATAACCAGCAATTCCTAAAACAATAGCTAACAGAATGATTCCATCAAATAATAAGCTAACTCCAGAAGGTATCGTTGTTTCATCCGCCTTAGAAGAAAAAAATAGTTCTATGAAATGTAATACCCATGGCTGTTTAGTGGATAATTCATAAAAATTTATATCACTCAGAACAATACACGGTGCGATAAGGATACTAAAAAAGATAAATGAACGCTTTTTATTTAATACTAACCTATTAAAAATAATCATAAAGGATGATAACGCTATAGCAAGAACAAATGCTGGCGCTGCATAGATCAAATAAGAAAGTGGTATTGTAAAAACTAACAGATTTAGAAGCCAACCTGCACAAAGTGGGAAAATAACAAGAGAATTGATTGACACATATCCAACCAAAATTAGGCGTAAGCAAACCGTATAAGTTAACTCTTTACAAAATAAAAGAATTCCTAAGAAAACTGTCCAAGGTGTTAATTCTAATTTCATTGGATACACCTCATTATTTTTTAAAATCATACCTCATCGTAATCGTAAATCACAGGTTAAAGCTATAAAAAAGCCCGAATAAATCGGGCTTCTATATGCATCAGAAGGTTATTTCATTTCTACAAAGGTTTCTTTGGCAGCTTGAATGGTCTCTGCAATATCTTGATCTGAATGCATAGATGAAATAAATCCAGCTTCAAATGCCGAGGGTGCCAAATACACACCACGCTTTAACATGCCATGGAAGAACTTCTTAAATGCTTCAACATCACACGCTAACATCGAATCAAAGCTGGTAATGTCCTCTTGATCGGTGAAATACAAACCGAACATGCCACCGACTTGCTGAGTTTTAAATGGAATACCCACTTCATCTGCCGCAGCTTGTAAACCTGTAAGCAATTTCGCTAACTGTGCCGAAAGCTTGTCATAAAATTCAGGTTCACGTAGATGTTTAAACATCGCGATACCAGCACGCATTGCCAATGGATTCCCTGACAATGTACCTGCTTGATAAACACCGCCTAAAGGTGCGATGCATTCCATGATTTCACGTTTACCACCGAAAGCACCGACAGGTAAACCTGCACCAATAATTTTTCCTAAAGTCGTTAAATCTGGTTTTACGTTATAAACTGATTGTGCGCCACCTAAAGCAACACGGAAACCTGTCATCACTTCATCAATAATAAACACTGATTTGTACTCATCGCAAACATCACGAATCGCTTGTAAGAAGCCATCGATTGGCGTCACCAAGTTCATATTTCCTGCCACAGGCTCAATGATGACCCCTGCAATCTCATGACCGAACTTACTAAAGCATTCTTTTAAAGCTTCAATATTGTTATATGGCAACGTTAAGGTATGTTTTGCAAAATCAGCAGGCACACCTTTTGAAGTTGGTTCACCTTCACCTAAAGTGAGTAAACCTGAGCCTGCTTTCACCAATAACGAATCTGAATGGCCGTGGTAACAGCCTTCAAATTTTACAATTTTGTCACGTCCAGTATAACCACGCGCCAAACGAATCGCAGTCATAGTCGCTTCAGTACCTGAGCTGGTCATTCGTACCAATTCAATTGAAGGCATAATCTCACAAATGGTGTCTGCTAAAGTGGTTTCATATACTGTTGGTGCACCAAAACTTAGACCATCTTCTGCTGCGGTTTGTACCGCTTGGATAATATCGGGATGCGCGTGACCTAAAATCATTGGTCCCCATGAACCAACATAATCCACATAACGCTTCCCATCGACATCCCACAAGTACGCACCTTTTGCCTTTTCGATAAAGACAGGCGTACCACCAACACCGTTAAATGCACGTACAGGTGAATTGACACCACCAGGAATATGTTTATTTGCTTGTTTAAATAACTGTTCTTGCTTTGGAGATAAACTCATAAAAGACTCAACCTAGAATCGAAGAATAAAATGTCGAAACGATGCAAAAAATTATGCAAATAACTTTGCCCATGCATTTACACGAGCAGGAATTTCGGCTGTTGATCGCCCTAATATATCACTAATTACCGCACAAAGGCTTGCTCCTGCCTCGATGACCACTTGGGAATTTTCAACGGTCAAACCACCAATGGCACATATTGGTACTTCAAACTTCTGCTTTGCCTGTTGAATGACTTCAATTCCAACATTACCTGCTTCAGGTTTAGTTGAAGTGGCATAGACTGCGCCAAAAGCCACATAGGTTGCACCTTCAGCAATTGCCTTTTCAGCCAGTTCTAAGGAGTTTAAGCAAGTTCGCCCAATAATGACACCTTTCGATAAACGTGTAGCGGCATCCGTAATTTCACCATCGGACTGTCCAAGATGTACACCTAAACCAAATTGTTCTGCCAAAGCTAAATCATCATTAATTACAAATGGAACTTGGTATTTTTCACAAAGTGCTATGATTTGTTGAACTTCGGATGCTTGAGCAACTCTCGCCACTTTTTTACGGCGGTATTGTAAAATAGCAATATTGCCCGTCGCCAAAGCCACATCTAATTTTTCTAATAATAATTGGAGGGGATCATCATTGGTAATCAGATAAAGACCGCGCATAGTTCAAACTCATCAATTTCATGTATTAAAGTATAAAGCAAAAAGATTACACGCTTTTAATAAAGCGCCCACGTGTACTTGCTAATATTACTAATAATAAAATCATGAAAATACCAACACTTCCACCACCTGATTGATTTGTTTGGCTAGTTTTTTGTTCTGGAATAGTACTTGGATGCAGATAGTTGTTTATCCAATCAGAGTAATTTGCAACTCGCGTATAAACACCAGGATAACCCACCCTGGCACAACCGACACCCCAACTTGCAATCCCAAGCAGATATGGCTTTTCTAAATTGTTTATCGTTAAACCCGCACCACTATCACCATAACAAGCATCTGTAAGACTGTCTTGCATCGGTGATTCTGCACAAAGCATATTCTGAGTGATTTGTTGCGCGCTATATAATGATGATGAAGATAGACAATTGGCTAATTTTAGCGTGGTATATCTTAAAGTTATTGGATACAGCGCAGGGTTTCTAATGCTTTTTCCTTCATAATCTTTACAAGTCTGAGATTGAGTATTGTCACAATCCTCTAATACTCCCCACCCTGCGATTTGTACCATATTCACAATCAATGCATTTTGTTGTTCTAAGATGGGATTCATAATGTCAATCGTTTGGCAATTTCTATCACATTTTATAAAATCCACATCACCTTCTAATTCTAATAATGCAATATCGTTATCATAAATACGATTATTATATTTCTCATGTATATGAGCCTTTTTAACTTTGATAATTTGCCCTAATTGAATACTTTGCAAATTTTGTGCGCCAATCAAAATATAATAATCACTGTTTTGTTTTTCGAGTGGTTCAATACAATGTGCTGCTGTCACCACCCAATGATCTGCAACTAAACTTCCTGAGCAATGGTAAGATTGGTAAGGTTTTAAAGGGTCGAGTACAACTGCAACTTGCCAAGGGATTTGTGCTTCTGTAGTCGTATTACCATTGATAATTCGAGCTTGAAGAGCTGTATTTGCCCATACAAATTGAGTAAAACTGAATAACAAGAGGCTAAAAATAAGAGAATATTTTTTCACAAATATAAGTCTCAAAAGAATAATATTGAGTTAATAATTAGATAATAGAGCATAAACTTATTTATTTAAGAGATTTAACCCAAATATATCTAGAAAATAAAAACATTAATTAGATTTAACTTTCTAAGCTGCCTACATGGCAGTGAACTGACAGAGACAGCAATAATGCACACTCTGAAATTTCTAAGCTGCCTACATGGCAGTGAACAAAAAGTAAGGAAATTGTGCAGATATTTGCTCTTTCTAAGCTGCCTACATGGCAGTGAACGTTCATCTTTATTTTTTAATGGATCGGTGACATTTCTAAGCTGCCTACATGGCAGTGAACTCTACACCTACAAAATTTTGATTTTTAGCTGTTTTCTAAGCTGCCTACATGGCAGTGAACTCCAAACGGCAGGAAAATTCCTAACAGTTTGTTTTCTAAGCTGCCTACATGGCAGTGAACTCCAAACGGCAGGAAAATTCCTAACAGTTTGTTTTCTAAGCTGCCTACATGGCAGTGAACACCGTGTATTTGTATAACCATAACCCGTGATATTTCTAAGCTGCCTACATGGCAGTGAACTGATTCTTATGATATTTATTGCGGCTTTGTTTTTTCTAAGCTGCCTACATGGCAGTGAACATGTATTTAGCAAAATACTAGGCGGTGTTGTTTTTCTAAGCTGCCTACATGGCAGTGAACAAACCTTACAAGCCATCCCCGTGTAATGTGTATTTCTAAGCTGCCTACATGGCAGTGAACTTTCCTCAAGTAAGGCATTTTCTACAATGCAATTTCTAAGCTGCCTACATGGCAGTGAACCCCTCAAATGCTTTAAAGATAGATGCGTTTGCTTTCTAAGCTGCCTACATGGCAGTGAACGAATACCGTTCTTCAGTTTGCAATTGATTCAGCTTTCTAAGCTGCCTACATGGCAGTGAACGACAGCTATTTCTGATTATGCATTTAATGCTTTTTCTAAGCTGCCTACATGGCAGTGAACATTCATCAAATGATTTTGTTACTGGTTCATAATTTCTAAGCTGCCTACATGGCAGTGAACGCAGAAGATCACGCAAAAGATATGTTCTATACTTTCTAAGCTGCCTACATGGCAGTGAACTTCTAAACTGAATAAAATCAGGGGCACCATTATTTCTAAGCTGCCTACATGGCAGTGAACGGTATCCATTAGATCGATTAGAACAAATCAAATTTCTAAGCTGCCTACATGGCAGTGAACTGAGGAGTGCTTCTATCGTCGTGCTATTGACTTTTCTAAGCTGCCTACATGGCAGTGAACCAGGTTTAGTTCGTGGTTTGTCAATTGGCTTTTTTCTAAGCTGCCTACATGGCAGTGAACAGTCCTAAGTGCACACATTCAAAGTTGTCATATTTCTAAGCTGCCTACATGGCAGTGAACCTGGTACGTTTTACTATTTGGGTTCAAAAAAATTTCTAAGCTGCCTACATGGCAGTGAACGAGGGCTATGCAACAGGGGCAAGTACGCATGATTTCTAAGCTGCCTACATGGCAGTGAACAGTGGCCAGACAAAACTCAGTGAAAAGCAAATTTTCTAAGCTGCCTACATGGCAGTGAACACTCATTTGATCAGACTTCCTCATCAGAATATTTTCTAAGCTGCCTACATGGCAGTGAACGTCGTAAAGCCAAATGAGTTAGAGACATTGTCTTTCTAAGCTGCCTACATGGCAGTGAACGCTCAAGCGCACGATGTCGCTTCGATTACATTTTTCTAAGCTGCCTACATGGCAGTGAACATTCAGAGCAATGTGCTTAACAGGTTCTTGGTTTTCTAAGCTGCCTACATGGCAGTGAACAATGGTTGCCTGAGTATTTAGGTTATATCGATTTTCTAAGCTGCCTACATGGCAGTGAACATTCGACTCGATGTAGTTCGACAAATGGAACATTTCTAAGCTGCCTACATGGCAGTGAACCCGTTACCGCTTCGTCGTCATTCTGCGGTACATTTCTAAGCTGCCTACATGGCAGTGAACTTTTACCAATGGTTTATCGCACTGAAAAAGATTTTCTAAGCTGCCTACATGGCAGTGAACTGACAGATTGGGTCGTTTCTTGCCGTGTAAGCTTTCTAAGCTGCCTACATGGCAGTGAACGCACCCACGTTTGACTAATGTTTTTAAGATAATTTCTAAGCTGCCTACATGGCAGTGAACTGAAGCGCGATTGTTTTCTTTTTCAATTCTTTTTTCTAAGCTGCCTACATGGCAGTGAACATTGGTACTGGAGCTGCTGTTGTGAAACCATCTTTCTAAGCTGCCTACATGGCAGTGAACACATGCAAGATGGGTTAGGGGGTTTTCAACTATTTCTAAGCTGCCTACATGGCAGTGAACGCATTAAAAATGGTTTCTGTTATTAATTCAGGTTTCTAAGCTGCCTACATGGCAGTGAACCGATACTGTTAACAGATTGAGTGACCGTGTCATTTCTAAGCTGCCTACATGGCAGTGAACAATAAAATTAACACAAAAAATAAAGCTATAACAGTGAGTTAAGCTTTAAATCTAGTAAAAGACCCAAGTTTCAACCCACGTTTATAACTTATTGATTTTATTAAGCTGTTAAAGAGTATAAAAATATTGGGTTAAAATTCGGGTACAGAACTCTGTGAACTTAAACCATAGGTACTAAAAACCTGAGTTTCAGATTTTTCAACAGATTTCTTTTCAATAAACAACTTAAACCGTTTCTTATCCTGTTCAACAGAAGTACTTAAACTTTGCAATTGGATATAAGGTAAATCCGTTGTTGTGACAATATTACTATAACGAGCCAATGCTTCATCAAAACCAATATCACCACGCTTCACACGGTGACGAGCCAAACGCTGTGGATTAGTTTTTACCTGTTTACGCTTATAAATGGCATAGCCTGTAACCCTACTTTCAGGAACAGGACGTATACTTGTAATATGGGTATAGTCTAACAAACGATCTAGCCATTTTCTGATGTCCAATTTTTGTAAATCTATTTCAGATATAGCAAAAATACGTAGTTTCCCGCCTAAACTAACTTTAGGTTTTTTATTTTCCTGTGTTTCATAGACATAGTCGGGAAAAGAAATTCCTATCGGCACTTGATTGTGCTGATCTTTCATTTCTACCAAAGCAAAATGTAACTGCATATAGATTTTTGACCAAAGGAAATAAGGTGAAATCTCAGCTTGATCAATCAAGGTGATTTCTTGGTAATAATCCATTGATTACTCCTTGCCACTTTGACCAAATACTCCACCACGAACTAAAACTGCCATAACATAATGTTCTTGTTCAGCATTAGCCAATGATTCACCTAAAGCATACTTATCAAATAAATTGAAAAAATCGACTTTATCTTTCGGTGTTCTATACGCTTTTCCTAGATTTGTAACCGCGCCATACGGTTCTATCGCAATTGCTGTTTTTTTCTCATCAAATTCAGGATACCAAGTATCAATTGTACGTAGTGCATTACCAATTTTTTGAGAATGCATTGCAGCAACATCATTCACTTGATAAAGAATTTTACTCTTATTGCCTTTTCCTTTATCTAATACCAACTCTTCACTTGGATAGACTTCTTGCGCTTTCCCAACTAATGCATAAGCTTCAACTTTAATTAATAGATAAGCAGTTTCACCTTTCAAAGCCTGTGCAATTTGGTTCGCTAAGGTTTGTACTTTCTCATCAATCTGATCAAAGTCATGCAATGGATATTCCAAAGCATTAAAAATGATTGCTGCTTGATCATTAATCGTAACAACAACTTCTACTTTTTCAGCTCCAACACGATTACGCCATAAAAACCGAGCATTGGCTATATTGAGTGCATAGCGTTTAGCAAGCTCAGTAAAACCATATTGTTCAATATAGTTTTTTGCTACAGCTTGATAAGAATCAAAGAAATTTTCATTGTTACAAGCAGATGGATTTTCAATTCCACCGAGTACTTTTAAGGTAAATGCAACTTTTAAAGTGTCCTGATTTTCTCCCAAAGCACATGCATCTACAGTCTGTAAATTGGCTTTCTCAACCTCTGCATTCAGTTTCATTGGGTCACCTGCAACGGCAGGTTTTAAACGGTTTGAAATCGTTCCTCGTACCGATTTTTCAATCAGTTTTAATGCTGTTTGTTCATTACGATTAATCCAAGTTGTTCCGTAAAAATAACCATCAGATGGAACAAGTTTCTTTTCAAATGCCAGTACACTTGCAACTACTTTTTCATTTTTAGCCATGAGTTTTTCCTTTTTCAATATCAAGTTAGTTTGTTGTAAAATTTTCACAAAGGTATAAATTATTTTCTAAATCAACATGATACTTCCATAACAGTTGATCAATGTGTTCTATACGATACGGCATCACAAATTCACCTAAAGTTAAAACACTTTCTGCAAATCGATGCGGAGTATTAGCATCACGTTGATTTTTTGCTTGTCCCAATTCGGAAATTCCCTGAAAACCAACAGCAATAGGCACAAGCCAACCTTGAGCTTTACGCTTTGATGTCCATGTCACTTTGTCATTTTCATCTCTGGCAGAACTATGGGTGACCTTCAAATATTCTAAAACCGCATCTAGCGCATCTTTGCCCTGATTCATGCTTTCTATAACAAGATCACGGCGCTCAATGATTACGTGTCCAAGCATTAATTTATTTAAGATGGGTCTTAACTCTTTATCCTGACTTTCATCTTCATCAAAATCCAATATTTGACAATTTTTGACTGCTAAAACATCTCCACTCGCAAATTTCATGCTGCACACGAGATCAGGGATAAGCTCTAAAAGTTGATCTCTTTTTTTCTTACTCAAATTCTCAATTTCAATTAAAAGTGACACTTCTAAATGACAACGAGCCTCTTCAATAAAAGCAGATCTACTCCCATCCTTATCTAATGGATTCGCTGTACCTATAATCGAATGAACAAAATCCCCTTGCCCTTTATAGGTTTGCAAATGAAATTCATGACAGCTAATTGCCACTTTAGTTAAAGCCACATCACACGTTTTAGTTTGTAATTTACGTTGCAAGGCATGAACTGCACCGAGCCACGCTGTCATTGCAGGAAATCCGATGGTATATGGACTACTCATTGCATTGGCATTGTGAAGTTTTAAATGTGAAATCAATAAAAAATGACGCATTAAAAGAACTCCTTTGCTTGTTGTAATGATTTTTCTACACGTTGTTTGACATCAAGCAATTCACCTGTTCCTAATGTATAAGCATCGTTAATAACTTTTTCATAGTTCAGTAATATCCAACGAGCAATTTCCCTACTTAATTCATCACGCCAGTCATTATCTTCTTCTCGTTTCGTTTGATAAACTTTATCTAACCAGATACGCTGTATTTTAGGTAAACTTACGTAATAATCTTGATTTGACCAACCTTCGGCTGCATATTCTCTCGTTTTTAATGCCTGTAGTAATATTTGATCAATCACAAATTGAATGATATTCCGTATCACATTTCGAATATCAATATTATTTAAATCAAGCTGCATAAATTTATGCAACTGAATAAAACTGTCCTGATAGTTTTTCCGATACAAGCATTGAAGAAAAAAATCTGTTTTAGGTAGTCGAATTGCTCTTTTTTCTAATACAGGCGGACAACTTGATAATAAATAAGCTCGTCCTGCATTTTGACTATTTAAGACACTGACATTTTGTGGTTGAGTTCCACCATAACCCGTTACAGTTAAACCAAAAATATCGGAATAGCCTATTTCATGATGTTCATTTTTCTTACGCGACTCTTTAGCTTGTTTAGTGTCTTCAGAAAAACGTATCGTATCAATGGATTGTTTTAGTCGAGTGATTAATCCCGATGGCGTTAAAATAGAGAGTAAATGATATTGTGCTTCACGAACTGGGAAATAAACTTGTTTCACTAAGTGATCTGTTTTAACAGAATGATCTGTTACTTTTATTTTTAAAAATTCTGTACTTAAAGTATCAAAGTTTAATTTTGCATGAGTAATTAGAGTTTTCAATGCTTGATCTTGCTGTTCAAAACCGTCCAATACAGTGAACTTTTCATTTAATGGTAAGGACAAAAACTTAAATACATCCATTGCAGCAGCATTGCCAAATACATCTAATGAATAATCCACATTCCCACTTCGTAAATAGCCATCATTAGATTGTTCTACTTTAGCAATCACGCTTGAAGTTTTTGCACTTGGGTGACTGAATTTACTTGGGTGACTGACCATAGAAAGCTGTGTAACTCGCTTTGCTGCGTCAGGTAACCACTCATTTAAACTAAATTTATCATTTGCTTGTTGTTGTAATTCAGCTATTACATTTTCATTTTCCGCCTTTTTTATCCGATCTTTTAACCAAAGTTCTTTTCGCTCATTCAAAAAAGCATAAATACTTTCTGCCATATTTCCCCCATTTATTATTTATCTAAAACTACAAGTCCAAATTGTTCCGAATAAACAAGTCTTTTATTCTCATCATATTCAGGTAACATGATTTCCCCATAACGTTCTGATAATGTTTCTATCTTTTCTTCAATATCCTCATTTTCATTCACTTTATCAAGAGCAAAATGACACAAAATGTCGTAATAATTTCGATTTAACCATAATCTTTGTTGTTCTAATTCGTTTAATTGCATGTGATGAATATTATAAAAACCATTACGATCAATATACTTTCCAAAATCATCTTTTACACAAAATACAAGCTTGTGATTTTTTAATACTGCAAAAAGCTGAATATTAGGTGAACTTTGTCTAAAAGGCGTAAATCGCAGAGGTAAAGCCGTTAAAAACCAGTTTTGAGTCAACCACGCATTCAGGGGCTTCGCACCCACTTTATTATATGAAGTTAAAGCATCAGCCATGACAGCATGTTCAAGATCAGCCAATTTTTTTATAGCTTGTAAAGGTTGATTTGCCTGAATACGTGGAACGGCATTAATATTAAAATCAACATTTGAAATATCGAGTAATTCTTTTAGATCTTTGGTCTGTAATTTGAATTTATCATTATTCATTTCAAAACCTGGCTTTTCAAATGCGACCTTCGCCTTTCGTACGCCTTTCAAATTATATTGCATCAAAGCAATATTCGGTTTTTGAATATCCTGTTCCAGTTTTCGATGCCGTAATACCCGCCCAGCAAGTTGAATGATAGAGCGATAAGAGGATGGCTCTACAATTGCCCAATCAAAATCATGATCTCGGCCAACCTCCTCTACTGGCGTAGCAACCAAGATAAAAACAACATGTTCATGCTCTGTTGAATCTAAATGCTGTCGAATCACATTTTCTGAAAATGCAGTTGCCTGCTCTCCTACTTTTTCTTTGCGCTTCAAAACCTGATCTAAATGTCGCTCCTGCTCACTACGTAATAGCAAAACTTGACGACTATGATATGTCATGACACGAGGTGCAATTCCTTGTGACCACTCGGCATTTAATAGATATTGAGTGAGCGCGACACATGGCGAAATATTCGCTATGCGTACCACACCAAAAGAAACTTTTTTGCCTGTCTTAATATCGATGCTGTAATGATTTAGATGCAATTGTTCAGCATTCTGCTTAATTCGTTCAAAATATTGCGACTGTAAACTTTGATCTAAACGTTGTACTTCTTTTTCTGCAACAAGGTCAGCGCAATCTATAATATAAGCTCGATGTTTTACGATTTGTTTACTTAATGCATTTACTCGAAGCTCAATAAATTGATCATGTGTATTCTTATATTGCTGTATCGTTTCTTTTGATTTGCTTGCATCAATCATTTGAATTTTAGTTTTAAATTCATCGACCCACATTGCAGTCATATTTGTATTTTTAAGTTTTTTAAACGCACAATACAATGACCAACCTTGCTGATACGCATTAAAGAAACCCTCAGCTAATGCAGGTGGAATGGTTGCCGAGGAAATCATCACTTTTCGCCCTAGCATCCCTGCCAAATGTACCAGTCGGGCAATCGCAATTAAATCCTGACCATTAAAATCATCAACTTCATCAATCACCAAATCTGAAGATGACAGCCTTAAACTGGGTAAAATATATTTCCCACCACGTTTAGTTTCCGTGGCTGCCATCATATGATCAATGGTACAAGCTAAAACAGGTTTATATAAAAAAGCTTTATTACGTTGTTCCTGATGCTTTGGAAATAAAGCATTCATAAACTCTGCTTGAGGCATAGCGTCATAATCAAGTTCATTGTCTAATAGTTCTTCTAGTGACTCTGAACCTATTTCCTCAATACTGACTTCATCTTGTTGAGTATTTTTTATATTTTGATGATGTAATTCCTGAACAGCTTTTGAACCAATTAAAACAGCAAGCTCATCATTGCTCAAACCAATATCATGACGATATGAATCACCAGTTTGTAAAGTTAATGTTCTGAGTCCTAAAGCTAAGATATAGCGTAATGATTGCCCATCTTTGGATAGAGCTTGCATAATTTTAGCATTGGCAATCGTTTTACCCTTACCCGTACTCGCCATATTGACAATAAACCAACCTTGTTTCTCCACTCCCTCATTTTTTTGAATAAATTGTTGTATCCCTTTCACTGCCTGATCTTGCCATTCAAAACCTTGAGGACTTTTCTTTTTTAATTTTTGAATATCATAAGCGGGTTCCATGTCATCGGCTAAGCGACTTAAAGACTGAGCAACTCGAATTGCATTGTCACTGACCCGTACTAAATGCTCATCTAAAAATTGTTTGGCTTGTTTCGTTTTTGGGTCAGTATTTGCAACGAGTGATAAATTGGTTTTCCACGTTTTATCAGCCTCACAAGATGAATAATAGTGATCACCCAACATGAGACATAACCGTGCATGATGTAAAATCACTCGCCAACTGCCATCAACAAAAATCTGTTGTGATGCTTGAGACTCTTGAAATAAACGTGTTGACCATTTTTTAATTTGCTTGTTCCATTCAGATGACTGAGTCAACAAACCTTGTTTAAACTCAAAACACAATTTAAGACGTTGTTGATACTCTTTTTCCTCAAATTTATTTTGGTAGCCCCAATCTGCTTCGATAAATTCAAACAATTCAACGATGCTATTTGCAGGTTCAACCGTATATTCTTTTAATGCTTTATCATCTTTTAAACTAGGTAAGCGATGATGTGACACAATCAACCATGCGACCAACTGTGCTAAAGGTGGAAGTTGATCCAAAACTTTTGATTGATCTGAATTTTTCACAATCGTTTGTTTGAGTAATTCTTCATTCCAGCTTTGACTGATAAATAAATTTAGCCATGCTTCATCAGATTTAATATTGCCAGATGATTGAACCAATGCATTGAGCAAAAGACAGGAAATCCATTCATGCCGTAAAGGATCACCTTTAAATTGATTGTTTTTACTGAGGAGTTTCTGCTGAAATAAAACCGTTGCTTTGCCCCAATCGTGAAGTAGTGCGGACACTGCAACCAACGCTTTAATAAGAGGTAAATAATGCCAATCATTTTCCCATTTATTTTGATCTAGTTTTTTCTTCGTGGTATTTACAGGCACAATCCCCTGCGTATTAAACTTATTCCGATTTCCAACGACCCACAGCAACTCACTTCTACGACGACCACGAATCCAGTGGCAACTGACCGCTGTACTTTTAGTAACGGTCTTTCTCAACAATTTTTTAACAGCAATCAAACCATCTTCGGTAATGACTGTTTGCCAAGTGTTATCCCCGATTCGATCAGCAAAAGCATCGAGTACACGGCGAGTTCGAGGAATCGCTTTCTTTTCACACTGGCTAATGAAGGTCACAATCATAATTCACTTACCTCTGTATTAAAGTTTTTACAAGCTTGCGTTTTCACCTGATCAAACATCCAATCGAAACAGCGATATTCAGTGAATTTTTGCAGTAACTGCTGTCTAAACTCTTGCTCAGTCAGACCCTCTTTGGCACAAATAAATGCCCAAGGTAAAACCACAGCATCTTTAATTAAATCAGCGACATCAAACACCAAAGCACCACGTCGAGTTTTACCGTGCATCACAGCAAATGAATGAGAAATACCTAACACCCAAAGCGTGGTTGCGGCTAAACCGTAGGCGAGATAATTACCATGATTCAAAAAATCATTGGCTAAATCTCCTTGTTCAGGATTGCGTTCAAAACTGAGTTTGCAACGTGTTGCCGCAATCTTATAAAGTTGCTTGGTCATTTGTGCTTCAGCAAGCAATAAATCACCAGCTTTGCTTTGATGCGGAATTTTCTTTTCAAATCCTATTAACGCTTGAGTGATATCTTGGTCATCCAGATAAAATCCTTCGGCTTGTAAATCCCGATCTTTAGCCCAAACTTTACGAATAAACTCAATACGGGCGAACTGAAATTGTTTTGCGACCTCTAAACGTTTCGCATCATCAAACCAAAAGCTCATCCACCCCTGCATATATTCCGTAGGGCGATATTCACTTTGTGGCATCATCCATTCAATTTCACTCCCCATAAATAAAGGCGTTCCACCGCCACCTGTAAAACCGACCAACACCCCTGCACTGGCGAGCATCCGCATTGCAGCTTGGGTAATGGATGTGCCTGTACCCAATAAAATGACCGTGGTATTGGCGATTGGAATGTTCCAATATTGGTTTTCATTTTTGGCTTCTGTGAGATATAAAACTCGACCATCTTTTTGCATAACACGTGCATGTTCAAGGTAGTAAAGATTGGCACGTTTAGAATGTAAAATTGCTTTTAAATCGGAAGGATTAAGTTGTTCCATTATTATGATTTCTCTTGTTTTTTCTTATATTACTTAAACAATTGGTAATAAAAAAGCTGCCAAAGCAGCTTTGCGACAGTAGATGTCGTTTATCGTATTAAAAAAAATTTTTTTTAAGAATCAATTTTATCAAACTGACGATCAACCAAACTTAATCGCCCACGCGCAACGTCTGACAACATCCGCCAGTCAGAAATGAAGCTATAAAATGGCTGTTTAAAGCTAGCAGGTTTATTGTGTTCAAAGAAGAAATGACCAACCCAAGCGCAGGCATAACCCGAAACCAAGCCATAAGCGAAGTATTTTGCTTTGCGCTGACGAATTGCTTTACTAAAGAAATATAAGCCAATTGAACTGCCTGCGACATGCAATCGGCGGCTCATAATACTACGATGCTCCGTCAGGTAGAAATAATAGAATTCATTATAATTTTTAATCGGTAATGAAAATTCAACTGGCTTAGTTATATTTGCTGGTGCATTCATTTCTTGATCATCCTAATCGTGCAAGATTGTTCACACGTTAATTCATTTTTTGCACAAAATAAAGTCATTAGGTGTCATCGTATCCGGACTTAAAACAACTTTACAATTATTCTTAAGATCAAACCGTTATACTCATTTTATATTTATCATTGTTTACGCTCAGGAGTTATAACATCATGGAAATAGAGCTTAAATTTCAACTTCCTGAATCTAAGAAAAAAACGGTTTTACAAACATTAAATAAGCAAAAAGCGCAAAAAATTCAGCTCCAAGCCAAATATTATGATACCGCTGACCGCTTACTTGCCAAAAACCATGTCGCTATCCGTTTACGCCAAGAAGGTGAGCATTGGGTACAAACCTTTAAAGCCGCCAGTAAAAATCATTTACAGCGCATTGAAGAAGATATTTATCTGGGTAAATGTGAACAAGAACCAGAACTCGATTTATCACTTTATCAGCACAATCGAACCGTTCAAACGGTGCTACGTGAGATTTTAGGTGATGCTCCTGCTAAGCTAGAATTACAGTTTCAAACAGACGTACAACGAAGTTTCCATGTGTTTGAGTTTGAAGGTTCACAAATTGAAGTTTGCTTAGATGATGGTGAAATTCGTACTCCAACCGATCAAGCCAAAATTTGTGAAGTCGAATTTGAACTCAAACAAGGAGCAGCACAGGACTTAATTGATTTTGCCAAGACATGGGTAGATAAATATCAATTATGGCTTGATGTACGTAGCAAAGCAGAACGCGGTAATTTACTGGCGGTTGGCAAACGTGTTTCTCCTGCGACCAAAGCCAAAATGCTAAATTTAGAATCTGAACTTAGCGCAGAACAGTCGCTTAAACTGATCGTCGAAAATACCTTAAACCAGATATTGCCGAATGCTGCCGCAATTGCCGATGGTGTCGCTGAAGCCGATCATATTCATCAAGCACGTGTCGGTTTGCGTCGCTTACGTTCGGCTTTAAAACATTTTTCAAATTGGTCAGCACAGATTGATCCAACGTGGGAAAATGAATTAGCAGAACTTTTTAGGGCTTTGGGGCAATCACGTGATCACGATGCAATTCAGGATTCTGTGATTCCGCTTATAAAACAAAGCTGTGATTTTGAATTTCCTCTTGGTGCTGAAATAGATTCCAATATCTCCAAGCTTTTCAGCGGAGCTAAAACAACACAGCTATTCTTAGCATTATTTAGTTTTATATATTGTGGTGATGAATCGAAATCAAAATTATCTAAACAAGTGAATAAAAGTTTGAGCAAGCTTTTTCATAAAATTTTAATGGACGCGACTCAGTTTTCTACACTTACAGTTAAACAACAACATCGTACTCGTAAGCGTATCAAGCAATTGCGTTATTGCATCGACTTTATTTCTGGGCTTTATCCTGAAAAAGAGGTTCAGCAATTTCTAAATAAACTTGAGCCAATTCAGGAATATTTAGGTTTTTATAATGATCTCTTTGTGGCGGAACAGATTTTTGAAAAACAGGCGCTAGAACAACCACAATTTTTATTTGCTTTAGGTTGGGTAAAAGCACAACAGCCTCATGTCGCGAAGAAAGCTAATAAAAAGTTACAGCATTTATCGGCTAAAGATATTTTTTGGAAGTAGCAATCTCTACTCAAACCCACATACTGATCAGTATAAATCTCCTCTAACCCCTCTTTGAAAAAGAGGGGGGATGAAAAGCGTGACTTGATAAGAAATTATCAAACCCTACCGATATTTCCCAAAAATCTTCCATGTCCCATTATCAGCAAGCGGGTCACTATAACTATCATTACGCTGCTTACGCGGCTTATCACGCGCATCTACCAATTTAAAATGCGGCTCAACACTTAAAATCACGCCATTCATATAAAAACGGGTACGCGTATATTCACTTTGTCCATGTTGAAAGACATAAGTTCGTAAATCAATAAACTCACGATGTGCCACCAAAGCCGCAGTATCATCACTCCCCAACCATTCCTGCATCGCAAAAATCTGATCGGTCTCAAATTGCCCACATTTTTCGAGCAAAGCCGCCACGCCACGGAAAGTCTTAGATTCTTTAGCTCGTGTTTTATTAATTCGAATACGATCTACATGAAAGAAAAATAGTGGCAAATTTAGATGGCTCGGTAAATGAATTGCATCAACGACATCATCCTCCATAAAAGGCTGACAGAGTTGTTGCGCCCTTTCAATCAAAGGTTGCCATTGTCGATAATATTCATTGACCTCGTCCTTTAAACCATAATAAATCGGCAAACCTTCGACATGCTCTAAATATTGTGGTGGATGAATATGTTGACGTAGTAAAGCGATATCTGTTTTAAGGCTTTGAATTGCAATCGCATCTTGCATAGTGATTATTCTAATTACTTAGGCTATTTTAGATTAAGCCAAAGGTTTAGTTTCCACAAGGCTTTGTCTATAATATCGTGTCTTATTTGTTGTTGGGAAAAATCATGTCTCAAAAAATTAATGCCACTGATGTGACAGAAGAAGAAGCTTTAAATGCGATATTTTTTGAGCGAGCAGATGAATTTATCAAACAAGCCAATGAGTTTTGCCGCCCACAAAAAGGACAGCAACCCAAACCAGAAGAGTTACGCGGACAAGTCAGCGCTGCCATGTTATTTGCAACGGCTCGCTTTAATACGTGGGTTGCAGCAAATAATTTTAAAGATGGCAATGAAATGCGTGATGCCAAAGAGCAAGTCATGTCTTATTTATTGCAACAATTTCAAATGATGTTAGAAGATAACTTTGACGAATATTGCGAGCAGTTTGAAAATTACTTACGCTTCCGTAAAAATGAAGATTTTCATACGCATAAACACGATCACAAATAATCTAAACGTAAAAAGAAAGCCACCTAATGGTGGCTTTCTTTTGGTCTGTTATTTTAAGTCTTGGGCTTTACCATATTGGTCAGCCATCACTTCCACAAACTGATCCAATTTGATGTATTTTTTAATTACAGCATCTACATCTGATTTACTCAACTTTGCAAGTGCTTGATCTCGTTCAGCACGATCCATCAATGTCTTATTTCGCTCTAATTGACCCGTAAGCATACTATGAATATTTCGTTCATCTTCTAATGAAGTCACACGCTTCTTCATAATATCGGATTTGGCTGCTTCAACCTCTTGTTCAGTCACGCCTTTACTTAGCAAATCAGTTAATACTTTATGAACAGATTGAGAAACCTGATCAGAACGACCAGCTGTATAATTCGCAGTAATACTAATTGATCCACTATCTGTATCAGAATCTAGATCAAGATTGCTTCCAAATCCATAAACAAGTGCATTTTTCTCACGTAATTCCTGCGCCAAGCGAGAAGACAATTGCGAGTTACCCATAATATGGCTAAGGATAATGAGTGCAGGAGCATCTTGATGATAAGCACCTACAGGAATAGTCAGGATACTTTGATAACTACCAAACTCACGTTGCTCGGATAGTGCATGGACTTTTTCAGCTTTGAAAGCAACATAAGGAGAAGTAATTTTTTGGTACGGCTGTTTCGTTTTCCATTGTCCAAATGCTTTCTGTAGTGTGTTTTGCATTTTTTTCGGATCGAAATCACCTGTCACAGCAATTTGACCATGATCTGTCACAAAGAATTGATCATAGAATTGCTTCACCTGTGCTTGCGTAGCCGCATTTAACTGCTTCTTCGCAAACTCTGGTTCAAAGTGATAACGCAAATCACCTGGTTGATAGGTTTCAAGTAATCTTGCCAAAGTCATAGATGCGACTACAGCAGGTTCAGTATAAGGTCGATCTAAAGCAGATAAGCTTTGATTTTTTGCCAAATCAAATTCCGATTGTGCAAATTTAGGTTGCTTCATCACATCGACAATAAAGTTTAAAAAATCTTCAAATTTATCTTTTTTTGCCTGAATCCCAATTGTTAAACCATTACCATTTGAAGTGATAGATGCTCCACCACTTGCAGCAATCGCTTTATCTGTAATTTCTTGCAGTGTATGTTTTTCGGAACCACGCAACATCAAATAACTGGTTAAATCTAAGGTCACCCCTTTACCAAACAGTGATTTTTCCGTACCAAAATCTAGGCTAATCGTGGCATAGGTTTTGTCATCGCGTGTTGTGGTTGGGAATAAAGCATAGCGAATACCATTCTTTAATTCGCCACGTTGAATTTTTTGCTCATTTTTTTGCAGTTGCTGCGCAGACTGTGCAACAAATTGAGTTACTTCTTGTTGATAAATAGCAACATCTTTCAAAGGTTCAGGTTTTTCGGCACTTTGATCTAAGGTTTTAGGTTTATCTTGTGCCTTGAGCGTCATCGCTTTCTTTTGATCTTCAGGCGTAGGTAGAATATCTCCCGAAATACGATGAGATGACACTAAAAACTGTTTTAATGTTTGATTGGCATCATTCAATTTTAAATCTTGAATAGCTTGCAAATCTTTGAAGTACTGATCCCATTGTCCGTGTGAAGACACTGCATAATCACTAAGGCGAGAACCCAAAGCAACGGCATCATTTGCAATCGTATCAGCGGTATTTTGAGTAATAGTTTTGATACGTTGTAATTCTGCGTCGGTAAATGCTTGAATATTCTCAACACCATCAATCAACGCATCATCAACTTTCTTTGCATCATGATTCGGCGCATACACCGCACCCATAAAGACCATATTAAAATCTTGGTCCAGCCATGTCGTCGATTGAACAGCTGTACTCACTCCTGTTTCTACCATGCTCTTATACAGCGTACCACTAGGCTGCATGGTATAAAGTGCTGGTGCAAGTGCTAATGCTGGCTGTAGTTGCGTATTTTTTCCATTCATATATATGTGGAATTTAGCAAGATCACTGCCCTTTTGCACAGTGAATTTTCGCTGCTCAACCTTACTAGAATCTAAGACTGGAACTTGAACAGGTGCAGGCACAGTACGTGCAGGAATCGGACTAAAATATTGATCAATTTTATTTAGTACTTCTGATTTATCAAATTTTCCAGAAATGACCATTACGGCATTATTTGGTGCATACCATGTTCTATAAAACTGATTTAGTTCATTCATTTTTATAGACTTCAATTCAGGCAAATCACCAATCGGCAATCGACCTAAATATTGATTGCCATAAGCCGCTTTCCACATCTGGTCCATCAATACTGCAAACGGTTGATCCATACGAATTTCACGTTCACGTTTTACGATTTCGATTTCAGATGGAACAAATTTTTCTTGTAGCACTAATTTATCCATACGCTCAGACTCAAGGTATAGAATTTCATTCAGTGCATTTTTTTCAGGACGAACAATATTTAAATATTTAGTTGAGTAATAATCGGTACTGGCATTGGTCATTAACGTGAATTGGTCCAAACGACGCTGGAACTCTTCACCTTTTACATTTTGTGTGCCTTTAAATGCCAAATGTTCGAGCAAATGAGCAAGACCACTTTTCCCTTTAGGATCGTTAAGAGAGCCTGTTAAATACACTGTATTTACATAGACTTTATTTTCTTTATCATTTGGTGCAAGAATAACTCTGAAACCATTATCTAATTTGTATTCTTCAATATTTTTTTCACTTTTTACGAGTACTGTCTGAGACCAAGACGTTGCACTCAACCCGATCAAACAAAGTGAGAGAGTAAGCTGCTTAAACCGCATTAACATAGATTATCCGAGTTTTTTTGGTGATTTAAATAAAAACAACAAGCTATACTAGATAATGGTTTATATTTTTAATAGTTATGTTTTGAAAAAAGCTGTGTATTTAAACAGCTTTTTTCTATGTTTTTATAGCGGTTTAGTTAAAATTTAGATCGTCAGTTCAGCCTGCATATACAGTTTTGCATAACCTGAAATTTCAATACGATCTTCAGACTCAATAACACACTCTAAAACCCCACCTCGAACTGATGCCTGATATGCGATAAGCTGAGTTTGATCAAGTTTTTCAGCCCATAAAGGTGCAATTGCAGTATGAATCGAACCCGTAACAGGATCTTCATTAATCCCAATCGCAGGAGCAAAATAGCGAGATACACAATCAAACTGACCTTCGCCTCTCGCTGTAATAGCAACATCAGGTTGAGATGCAGTAATTGCAGTACGCAATGCGCCTAATTGCTTTAATTTTTCAAAATCAGGCTGCTCGTTTAATACATCAGCGACTGTTTCATATTCAACAATATACGCCTGACCATTCAGATAAACCGCTTTAAATGGCTTGGTTAAACCATCTCGAAGTTCCTGAGGATACTCAGATATAAGTTCAGCTTTTCGAATAGGGAAATTCATTTTAATCTTGCCGTCTGCTGCTTGGCTAACGATAAAAATCCCCAACTCACGCACATGAAGTTGAATGGTTTTTAATCTTGTAAAATCTTTAAATAATACGAATGCACTTGCCAGTGTCGCATGTCCACAAAAAGCGACCTCATCCGTTGGCGAAAACCAACGAATTTCATAATTTGTCTCATCAATCTTTTTAACAAAAGCCGTTTCAGAAAGATTATTCTCTAATGCAATATTTTGCATGAGATACTCATCCAACCATTCATCTAAGACAATGACTGCTGCTGGATTGCCTTTAAATAATACTTGGGTAAAAGCATCAACTTGATACATTTTCATAGCAACAGACTCTAAATATTTTCAATTATTTTGAACTTTTAGCCGATAAAACATAGATACAGATTTATCTAAATTTACGATACAGTGCATATTTATATGGTTAAAAATCATGTGAAATACACTATGAAAGAACGATATTAACAAACAATACAATAGAACTAAAAAAATGCCGACAAAAAAGGGCGTTACTTAAACACCCTTCTCTTTAGCTCAGCTTTGTTTAATCTTCCATATGATGAATAATGGCTTGACCAAATTCCGAACAGCGCAATAGGGTTGCATTCGGCATTAGTCGTTCAAAGTCATACGTTACTGTTTTCGCTTCAATTGCACCAGAAACACCTTTGATAATCAAATCAGCAGCTTCGCCCCACCCCATATCACGTAACATCATTTCAGCAGAAAGAATAATTGAACCAGGATTAACCTTATCCTGCCCCGCATACTTTGGTGCTGTTCCATGCGTTGCCTCGTAAACTGCTATCGCACCGCCAATATTAGCGCCAGGTGCAATGCCAATTCCCCCTACTTCTGCTGCCAACGCATCAGAAATATAGTCACCATTTAAATTTAGCGTCGCAATAACAGAATAGTCTGCTGGACGCATTAAGATTTGCTGTAAAAAGGCATCAGCAATCACATCTTTAATAATGATGTCTTTACCATTTTTAGGGTTCTTGATTTTAACCCATGGCCCACCATCAAGTAGTTCACCACCAAAGCGCTCTATTGCAAGTTCATAGCCCCACTCTTTGAATGCACCTTCGGTGTATTTCATAATGTTACCTTTGTGAACCAACGTCACAGAAGGTTTATCATTATCTATCGCAAACTGAATGGCTTTACGTACTAAACGTTGTGTCCCTTCTTTAGAAACAGGTTTGATCCCAATTCCACAGCCTTCATCAAAACGGATTTTTGTTACACCCATTTCTTCTTTTAGAAATTTAATAACTTTTTTAGCTTCTTCTGAATCTGCTTTCCACTCAATCCCTGCATAAATATCTTCTGAGTTTTCGCGGAAAATTACCATATCCGTGAGTTCAGGATGTTGCACAGGCGAAGGAACGCCCTCAAACCAACGTACTGGCCGCACACAAACATATAAATCAAGTTCTTGACGCAACGCAACGTTCAGTGAACGAATACCACCACCCACAGGTGTGGTTAAAGGGCCTTTAATTGAAACAATAAATTCTCGTAAAGCTTCGAAGGTTTCTTCAGGCATATAAGTGCCATAAATTTTATCTGCTTTTTCACCGCAATAGACTTCCATCCATTCGATCGAACGTTTGCCACCGTAAGCTTTTAACACCGCAGCATCTACTACTGCTTTCATAGCTGGTGTAATATCCACACCAATACCATCACCTTCAATAAAAGGGATGATTGGATGATTTGGAACATTCAGTGACAGGTCTGCGTTTACTGTGATTTTGTCACCATCAGCAGGAACCACGATCTTCTGATAACCCATTTTGCAGGTTCTCCCTCATGTATTTAGCGATTATAACTATGCCTTCTATGGCATACTTTCGTTTTTATTGCATGAAACAGTTTAGTTCAAAACAGGTTTTTTTGAGATTTATACGGGAAATAACAACATTTTCCCATTAAATAGAAACCTTTATTGTTATGATGCCGCCCATAGCCAAAGCAGTATACTCATATGAAAATAGTTGTATTCAACAAACCTTTCGACGTTTTGTCACAGTTCCGTGAGGATGAAGCTCACCTTACACTTTCTCACTTTATTCATGATCCAGATTTGCGTCTGGCAGGCAGACTTGATCTTGACTCAGAAGGACTTATGTTCCTTACCGATCATGGTGGTCTGAATCAATACATTACGAATCCTGCAAATAAAAAATTTAAAACCTACCTTGCTCAAGTCGATGGTGATGTAACTGAGGAAGCATTAGAACAATTGCGTAAAGGCGTTGAACTTGCTGATGGCATGACGTTACCTGCTAACGCAATGAAAGTAGATGCACCAGAATGGTTATGGGACCGAGATCCACCAGTACGTTATCGCGCCAACATCCCAACAAGTTGGATTGAGCTACAAATTTGTGAAGGTCGTAATCGCCAAGTACGTCGTATGACAGCGGCGGTTGGCTTTCCAACTTTACGCTTAATTCGTACTAAAATTGGTGTAATTGATTTGGTTCGTTTAGGTTTACAACCAGGTGAGCAAACTGAAATCGAGCCTTTGCTTTATCCTGATTTTAAAGATTTACCTGAAGATCAACCTTATCGCTCTCGCTCGTATGTGAAAAAACCAGGCGGCACAGGCGGTAAACCAATGCACCAGAAAAAGAAAGAAGGCGATAAAAAAGATCCCAACAAGAAAAAGTCAGGTACAAAGCGTATTTGGCAAATGGATGAAAGTGAGAAACCACGTCGCAAGACCAATGGTACAACTCGTCCAAATACTAAAGCACCACGTGGGCGTAGCCGTAATGGTCGTTAATATCTTTTAAAGTATTAAGGAGCTATAAAATAGCTCCTTAATAACTTATTTATTTTTCCAAATTTTTATATTTAAGCCTTAAATAGACTGAAATTCATTAAAAAACAAGATAAAAGCCACAACCATATTCACTGGCAATCCAATTTTAACTACCCAATACTCCAATTGATTCACCTCACTAAAATCCTTTCTCCTCGTTAAAAACCATTTCCTTACAATCCAAATATGTGCAGCCAAACATAGTAAAAGAGCAATTATTATAAAAAAAATATTATTTCCCTTTTTAGGATTAGTATCTACCAAAGAATAATCAATTTTTTTATTTTCTCCATTATTTATTATCTCAAAAGACTGAACATAATAAATAACATCTTGATTAGATCTCCCCATGCCTTCCTTATATTTTAAGTTTTGAATTGGTAGGCCTCCTCTTTCAAGTATAGATTTACAATAATTCTCTAAAGATAAGGCACATTCATCTGTATAAAAAAGTTGATCTCCTTTATATATTTTTAAATAATAAGTCTTAAAAAGGCTTTTTCTTTTTACTTTATAATAACTATATATTTTAAATGAAGAATCTTCACGAATAAATTTCTCAGTCCATTTGTAATTAAAGTTTTTATGATAAATACCAACTTGCATTGCCAAGATACCGTAAGTAATTACAAGCAAAGTACAACTTATTAAGATTTCATTCCAGCTCTTACTTTTAACCATTATTTTCATCAAAACAATCTTCTATAATTTTAATTAGTGTTTGAAGTTTTCATCTTTACAACATCATATCCTATTAAATTAATTTCCTTGGTATTTGGGTCTATTTTAATTCAACCATTTGATATTATAAATAAAAAAATACCGATGCTTTCGCATCGGTATTTTACATTACCAACAGGTTTGTTAGTTCTGCATTAAAACTTAAATAGTTTCAAGCGTCGTATTAAGCGTTGAACTTGGACGCATCACTGCATTTACTTTCACTGGATCGACAGCGTAGTAACCACCAATATCAGCAGCTTTGCCCTGTACTTCACTTAATTCAGCAAGAATTTTTTGTTCATTTTCAACCAAGGCTTTTGCAAGAGGAGCAAACTTCGCTTTTAATTCAGCATCTTCATTTTGAGCAGCAAGCGCTTCAGCCCAATACATTGCTAAGTAGAAGTGGCTACCACGGTTATCTAGCTCACCAGTACGACGTGATGGAGACTTATCATTATCAAGCAATTTACCCGTTGCTTGATCAAGAGTTTCTGCAAGTAACTTCGCACGTGCATTATCTTCTTTAAGACCAAGCTCTTCTAAAGAAACTGCAAGCGCAAGGAACTCACCAAGCGAATCCCAACGCAAGTGGTTTTCTTCAACTAATTGCTGAACATGCTTCGGTGCTGAACCACCTGCACCTGTTTCATACATACCACCGCCCGCCATTAACGGAACGATTGATAACATTTTCGCTGAAGTGCCCAATTCCATGATCGGGAACAAGTCAGTTAAATAATCACGTAAGATGTTACCAGTCACAGAGATTGTGTCTAAACCACGTGCTACACGTTCAAGCGTATAACGCATTGCACGTACTTGTGACATGATTTGGATATCAAGCCCCTCTGTATCATGTTCTTCTAGATACTTTTCAACTTTCTTGATCAACTCATTTTCATGTGGGCGATATGGGTCAAGCCAGAAAATCGCAGGCATACCAGAGTTACGAGCACGACTTACGGCAAGTTTTACCCAGTCACGAATCGGTGCATCTTTCACCTGACACATACGCCAGATATCGCCTTCTTCTACATTCTGAGACATCAACACTTCACCAGTGTCTAAATCAGTAATGTTCGCAATACCCGCTTCAGGAATTTCAAAAGTTTTGTCGTGTGAACCGTATTCTTCAGCTTTTTGCGCCATCAAACCAACGTTCGGTACTGTACCCATCGTACGTGGGTCAAAATTACCATTCCACTTACAGAAATTGATCATTTCTTGGTAGATACGTGCGAAAGTTGATTCAGGCATGACAGCTTTACAATCGTAAGGTTTACCATCGGCACCCCACATTTTACCGCCACCACGAATCATTGCAGGCATTGAGGCATCTACAATCACGTCGTTTGGAGAATGGAAGTTATCAATCCCTTTCGCCGAATCAACCATAGCTAATGCTGGGCGATGTTCTTGGCAAGCATGTAAATCTTCAATGATTTCTTCACGGAGTGAAGTTGGTAAAGTTGCGATCTTTTCATAAAGACCTGCCATACCATTATTGACATTAATACCTAACTGATCAAATAACTTACCGTGTTTTTCAAAAGCATCCTTATAGTAAATTTTCACACAGTGACCGAAAACGATCGGGTGTGAAACTTTCATCATGGTCGCTTTTACGTGTAATGAGAATAAAATACCAGCTTCACGGCAGTCATCAAGTTGCTTCTCATAGAAGTCACACAATGCTTTTTTGCTCATGAACATTGAGTCAATCACTTCGCCATCTTGAAGCGCAACTTTAGGCTTGAGAACGATTGTCTCACCGCCTTTCGTGATTAACTCCATCTTCACATTACGTGCACGATCAAGTGTCATTGATTTCTCGCCATGGTAGAAGTCACCTTCTTCCATATGAGAAACGTGCGTTTGTGACCACTGTTTCCACTCACTCATTGAATGAGGATGCTTTTTCGCATAATTTTTTACAGCAGCAGGCGCACGACGATCTGAGTTACCTTCACGTAATACAGGGTTTACAGCAGAACCAAGACATTTACCGTAACGCGTCTTAAGTTCTTTCTCTTCATCCGTTGTTGGATTTTCTGGATAATCAGGAATTGCATATCCTTTAGACTGCAATTCTTTGATACATGCTGTTAACTGAGCAACTGAAGCACTGATATTTGGTAATTTAATGATATTTGTATCTGGATCTTGAGTCAGGCGACCAAGCTCAGCAAGGTTATTGGTTACCTTCTGCTCATCGCTTAAGTATTCCGAAAATTCCGCAAGCACACGTGCTGCAACAGAAATGTCACTCTTGACAATTTCTATGCCAGCTGGCTTAGTAAAGGTCTCAATGATCGGCAGTAGCGAATAGGTCGCCAACAATGGCGCCTCATCAGTCAGTGTATAAATGATTTTTGACTTTCCACCAGCCATATATAGCCCCTTGTGTTTGGTTGAGTTTTTCATGAACGAGCTTTTGGCCCAGTCCATTAAAACCGGTTTGCTTGATTAAGGTCTGAGAGTATCAGTCCTCAACGTATCTCAGTCAACGCAATATCTTGTGATATTGACATTTCGCTACGAAATAATGGTATAAAGCTTACGCTTTGTGACCAAGGAACCGGTTAGCTTAAATAAAACATGAGAGTATCAGCGTTGATTACTTCTCAGTCAATGTAATATATCGTGATATTGACATTTCGCTACGAAATACCAATGCTTGAGTACTTCTGTACGATTAAACCCTACATTTTTTAAAATTCTATTTGCCGACTCATTTCTGCCAAATATTTTATAAAATGCTTAACTATAATAAATTGTTTAAGTCCGTACGAATATTCGACTCAAGTTTCATTTACACTTTTTAAACCTATATTTTGAACAAATGATTAAAATCATTTTTTATTTTTTAGGATTGGTCAGATGTTAAAAAGTTTTGATTCCTTGCGTAGCCATTTTTCTTTCATCTTTTAGCTTTGCGCAAAACCCTTTAAGTGTGCATGTGCTTAACTTAGAAAATGGACTTCCTTCAGCGGGTGTAAAAGTTATTTTAGAAAAACAAGAAAATAACCAATGGAAAGAGCTTAACCAAAGTACAACCAATCAACAAGGTCGGATCACAGCGTTATATCCTGAAGATACTGCCCTTCAAAAAGGTATTTACAAAGTTACTTTTAAAACAGGTGAATGGTTCCAAAAGAATAAGCAAAGCTCATTTTTCCCAGAAGTTCCTGTAATTTTCTCTGTGGATGGCAATCTTGAACATTATCATATTCCACTTTTGATTAGTCCTTATGGATACTCAACTTATCGTGGTAACTAATTATTTTCAAAAAATCTTAATTAAAATTTTGATATACAAATGAGGGAAACTGAATCTGTTCCCTCATTCACACAACGATTTATGCTAACGGTGCGTACAACGCTATCAATTGCATCAACCTTTCAACCAAACCTCTAATTTGGTTTGATCCTCAACTTTTAACTCAACCGAATTCAGAGGATTCTCTCCAGCATGAAGTTCAAACTGTAGGAGCTCATCGCGACGGAATGCATAAACTATAAATGAGCCTTTTTGTTTTGCATACTTCGCCAGCAACTTTTCTGATACTTTAATACCATCAATCGCAATAATGACATCGTTAGCAGACAAACCAGTTTGTGCAGCAGCACTATCACGGCGAACATTTTGCACGATAACACCGTCAGCTTTATCTACCACTTTTAAGCCAAAAGGTAATGCTTTGTCATTTTTAACGATATAGCTCAAACCAAACTCAGGGAATAGTTGATCCAATGGCAATTCATCAGTGGTATTGATCAAATGATTAATTTGTTCAATCCAGTTATCCCCTGTCAATTCATTACACAATTCAAAAATCGTGCGTTCATTGACCTGAATGCCATTTTGGGTATTTTCATACAAACGGCGCATCAAGGCATCTAAGTTTGAACCACGTAAACGTAAGCCCAAGTCTAAACAAAGCGCAACTAAGCTACCTTTGTTGTAATAACTGGTTCCTGCATTATTTGAATTTTCATCCTGACGATAGAATTTAACCCATGCATCAAAACTAGATTCTGAAACAGACTGAATAAAGCGCCCTGGATTTTGCAAATAACGCTCAATCTGTGCTTTAAGCAAATCTAGATAAGATTTTTGAGAAATAACGCCGCTGCGTAATAAAATTAAATCATCGTAATAAGAAGTAAAACCTTCAAAAATCCACAATAAGCTCGTATAGCCTTCTTTGTGTAGATCATAATTCGTAAAATTTTCAGGACGGATAAATTTAACTAACCATGAATGAAAGTATTCATGGCTACATAAGCCTAAGAAACGCTGATAATCTTTAGAGGGTTCTTCAGCTTCATCTATTTTCGGTAAATCATCACGTGGTGTGATCAAACTGGTGCTATTACAATGCTCTAAACCACCATAACTATTGCCCGTTGCCATAGTCATAAAGGTATAGTTTTGAAACGGTGCAGAACCGAACATCTTAATTTCAGTCTGACAGATTTGCTGAATATCAGTTTGTAACCGCTCTAGATTTGTATTGTGTTTACCTGAAATCACAAATTCATGCGGAATACCATTTGCTTCGAAGCTAAAACGGCTTTGCTCTGCCAACTCAAATGGACTATCAATCAACTGATCGTAGTTATCTGTCTTTAAAGTATAGCGTCCTTTCACCAAACTCTTAGCAGTTAAACCTGTTGCAATTTGAAAATGTTTTAATTCATGCGGTAAGAAAATTTCAACTTCACATGGTGATTGTTCTTGATCAAGTAAACCTAAACAAACACAAGCAGGGTTTACATATAGGCGAGTTTGATCAACATAAGCACCTCTTACCGATAAATCATAAGCATACACATCGTATTCAACCGTAATCAACTCATGATCTGTATTGAATAATCGCCAACGGTTCTTTTCCGTTTTCTTAATACTAAGTAACCGCCCTGCTTCATCAGATGCTTTTACTGATTCAATATGTTTTGAAAACTCTCGAATCAAATAACTGCCAGGAATCCATGTCGGTAACCAAAGTTCTTGGTTAGGATTAGCAAGGAAACGAAGTGTGACATGAATAAGATGTTGGCGATAATCGTCAAACTCAATTTGATAGTGCAACATAGTTTTAGATCATAAAAATAGGAACGGTTTCACACAGCTTAGCATTTTTTTACAAAGTCATGCGTAGATGTCTTAATTGTTGGTAAAAGTTGCTGGATTCTGCAACAAAAAAGTCATAGCATGCTTTTTTCGCTTTCCATGCCATTGGATCGGCTGCACTAGGTGTTCTCGTGAAATTTCTCCTCTCGCTCTTTACGTTGTTTAGTCTGTTATGTGCCAATTTAGTACATGCTAATTTACTCAATATCGCTCCTGAAACGGTTGAAGCGCAAGCTTGGTCGATCGTAGATGCTCAATCAGGTCAAATCATTGCTGAACATAATAGTCATGTTCAACGTTCGCCTGCATCGCTCACCAAAATGATGGTGGCTTATATTGCTTTGAAAGAAATCGAAGTAGGTAAATTACGTAAGGAAGAGGTATTAACCGCAACACCTGTGGTGAGCACGGTCATGTGGGATGAATCCCAAATGTATTTAAAAGCTGGTGAACAAATTTCTGTTGATCAACTTTTAGCAGGACTGATTGTCATGTCTGCCAATGATGCCGCGGTTACGCTTGCTGAAAAAATTTCAGGTGGTGTTCCACAGTTCGTTGCGCGAATGAATAAAGAAGCCCAAGCCTTAGGAATGAAAGATACCCATTTTAGTAATCCTGCTGGTATCACCATGACAGATCATTACTCAACTTCAGCAGATTTAAGTCTATTAGCAAAAGCTATCGTAAAAGAGACACCTGAATATTTACATTATTCAAAAATGCCAAGCTTTAGCTATAACCAACGCTTTCACCGTGCAACGAATCTTGCATTAAAAATGGATCCAACAGCAGATGGTTTAAAAACAGGTTATACCAAGGCGGCAGGTTACAACTTGGCTTTAACCGCTGAGCGCCCGACTCTAAATCCACATGTTGATAAGCGTCGTTTGATTGTAGTGGTACTTGGAACACCAAGTGCGGTAAAACGTGCTGAAGTCGCGCATAAATTAATGAATTTAGCTTATACATACACACGCGATGAAGAAGTGATTCCAAAGCAAAAGCTAATTGCTGAACTTCCTGTAATCAAATCGACTTTGAAAATTTTCAAAGTTGAAACTCAACAACCCACTATCGTAACAACATCTTTATACGATCAAGCGACACCAATTGATCTAAATAGTTTTGATTTACTCACACAGCGTATACATTTGCTTGATACAAACCAGCAAATCAAAACCATTGAACCACTTGAAACGACAAAAACACACGTCAATATCAAACTCAATGAACAGCATTTAACAGCGCCATTGACGCAAGTCATGAATTTGGCCACAGTGACGGTTTATCAAAATAATCAGTTAATTCGTAGCCTACAAATTGAAAATAACGTGGAAATTGAAGAAGCGAATATTTTTCAAAAAATTATGATTTGGTTTGCAAACTTATTCTCGTTTTTTTCAACAAATGATGTCAAAGCTGCCAAACTTTATCCTTTAAATCAAGGATAAAAAACCTACTATTTTTATCAAGATTAACCATACAATGTTGAAAAAAGGATGGCATAATCCAACCATCCTTTCACAAAAATAATTAGGTTAATCATGAGCAAAACCTTACATCATATCGTGATTGTGGGTGGTGGCGCAGGTGGTTTAGAGCTTGCAACACAATTAGGTGAACGTTTTGGCAGGAAAAAGAAAGCCAAAATTACCCTAATCGATCAAAATCTCACGCATATATGGAAGCCTCTCCTACACGAAATTGCCGCTGGCTCGCTAAATCCTCACGAAGAACAAACCAATTATTTTGCTCACGCAGAAAAACATGATTTTGAGTTCATCCTTGGAACCTTAATTAACGTAAATAAAGATCAAAAACAAATTACGATTTCACCGCCTCAACTTTCTAAAGAACATACTCCTGTTATTCAGAGTCTCAGCTACGATACGTTGATATTAGCTGTTGGTTCAGTTTCAAATGACTTCGGAACTGAAGGTGTACGTGAAAATTGTCATTTCTTAGATAGTCGCAAACAAGCCGATATTTTCCAACAGGACTTATTCCATCTTTATATTGAAGCGCAAAACCAAGCAACTGAACGTGCCTTGAATATTGGTATCGTGGGTGCGGGTGCGACAGGTGTTGAATTAGCGGCTGAACTAATTGAAACCACGAAGAATTTTTATCGTTATGGGTTAAAGAAAATTAATCCAAAGCAAGTTAAAATTACCTTGATCGAAGCCTCAGATCGTATCTTGCCTGCGCTCAATGAAAAAACAGCTACACATAGCGCGAAACAATTACAAAAAATGGGCATCGACATTCTGACGCAACATAAAGTGCAAAAAGTCGATGAATCAAATGTCTATTTTAGCAACGGTCATGTTTTGCATTCGGACATTACCGTATGGGCGGCAGGTGTCAAAGCACCTAAAGTTTTAGAGTCATTTACAGATTTTAAACGCGATAAAATTAATCGTTTAATGGTCTATGCGACATTACAAACTTATTCAGATCCAAATGTATTCGCCTTTGGGGATTGTGCAAATTGTCAGCTTGATGCACGTCAACCTCCATTAGGACCACGTGCACAGGTCGCAAGCCAACAAGCGACATTCTTGGTAGATGCCATGGCCGCTCGTTTATCTGGCTCACCTCAACCTATGTTTAATTTCAGTGATAAAGGTTCTTTGGTTTCATTAAGCCGTAATCAGGCTGTTGGAGAATTACTCGGTGATGTAAGCGTACAAGGTTTTATTGCAAAAACAATGTATGTGTCTTTGTATCGATTACATCAAGCCAATATTCATGGTTATACCCAAGCAGGAATGCTGACCATGAAAGATTTTCTGACACGTCGTGTACGTCCAAAAATTAAACTTTATTGAGTTGAAATTTTCTATTTCGTTCCCATTTATAACGAAATAGTTTCAAAAAGTGGAAAATAGTCAACAAAATCTATTTTTCACTTTATGATGTACACCTAAATTGATTGAATGGATCAAACAACATGACTGCTATTGCAAATAACCACGTGGTTTCATTCCACTACACTTTAACAAACGCTGAGGGTGAAACACTTGATCAATCTCAAGGTGAACCACTTGCATATTTGCACGGCGCGGGCAACATCATTCCAGGTTTAGAAAATGCACTTCTTGGTAAAACAGTAGGCGAAAAATTTACTGTAACTGTTCCAGCTGCTGAAGGTTATGGCGAATATAATCCAGACCTCGTACAAGAAGTTCCAGCTCAAATGTTCCAAGGTGTAGACAATATCCAAGCGGGTATGCAATTCCAAGCTCAAACTGATGATGGCGTTCAAATCGTAACCGTTAAAGCGGTTGAAGGTGAAAACGTTATTGTTGATGCAAACTTCCCTCTTGCTGGTCAAGACTTAACTTTCGAAGTTGAAATCGTAGAAATCCGTGATGCTAGCCAAGAAGAATTAGATCACGGTCATGTTCACGGTGCAGGTGGTCACCACCACTAATTCATATTTTTGAATTAGATAAAAAAGCAAAGCTTCGGCTTTGCTTTTTCTTCACATAGACATAGATAAAATCATAATTATATTTAATTTCTTTCTAATAAATTTAATGGTTGTTAGCTTATGTCTCATGTCTATCAATTGATTTGGTTTCGTCAAGATTTAAGAATCCATGATCATGCTGCTTTATGGCATGCGGCTCAAACAGGCTCATGTATCGCAATCGTTCTATTATCGCCTGAACAATGGCAACGCCATGATGATGCGCCAATTAAAATTGAATTTTATCTGCGTCAATTACAAGAACTAAAAAAACAACTGGATAGCCTGAATATCCCATTAATCGTTCAAACCATTCCTTTATGGAACGATATTCCCCAATTCTTTATTCGCTTATTAGAACATATTAATTTTCAAAATATTTATGCGAATATTGAAGTCGGTGTTAATGAACTCCAACGTGATGCAAATGTTCAAAAGCTTTTAAATCAGCATCAAAAAGAACTCGTACTGTTACATGATCGAACGCTGTTTCCTTTTGCATCTATCCGTAATCAATCGAACCTACCCTACCAAGTTTTTGGCGCATTTAAAAAAGCATGCTACCAACGTTTACAACATGCTTTACCTCAATGCTATCCAGTACCCAATATTCAACAACCGATTAAATTAGATTTATCTGCTTTAGCTCCAACAGACATTCATCAATTACAAGTCGAATGTGCAGAGAAAATAAAACCACCAATTACGATTCTTTGGAATGTAGGTGAGTCGCACGCTCATAATTTATTGGATCATTTCATCGATCAGAATCTAACGGACTACAAAGTATCTCGTGATCTGCCTTCAATATCAGGCACAAGCCAGCTTTCTACCTATTTAAATATTGGCATACTCTCCATTCGCCAATGTATCCAAGCGTTGTTTCGACAACAGCAAGGTGATTTTGTTATTCAATCTGAAGGTCAACAAACATGGTTAGATGAACTGTTATGGCGTGAATTTTATCAACATATTTTGTTTGATTTTCCACAAGTCTCTAAACACTTACCCTTCAAAGCAGCAACCCAACAAATCAATTGGCGCGATGATCAGGTTAATCTCGAAAAATGGCAACAAGGGCAAACAGGTATTCCAATTGTAGATGCCGGTATGCGTCAGTTACTCGCAACAGGTTGGATGCATAATCGAGTTCGTATGATTTGCGCTATGTTTTTAACTAAAAATCTATTGATTGATTGGCGCATCGGCGAACAATGGTTTATGCAACATTTAATCGATGGTGACTTAGCTGCAAATAATGGTGGATGGCAATGGTGTGCATCCACAGGCACAGATGCTGCCCCTTATTTCCGAGTATTTAATCCAATTAGCCAATCACAAAAATTTGATTCCAATGGAGACTATATTCGTAAATGGGTGCCAGAACTTGCGCATTTAGATGCACAAATCATACATGAACCTTATGCAAAAGATTTATCAAAAAATCTCAATTATCCGAAACCAATTGTTGATCTTAAAACTAGCAGAGCACGCGCGATCGAAGCTTTTAAATCATATTTATAGTCTTAGCCAAGGCTATAAATTTGCTGAGTAATCATTTTTTAATCGCACAAATAAACAATTCATACTGTATGTTACTGTTTATAAAATCATTTCATCAAATCAATAACATAAAACAATCAAAAACCACATTAATATGGTGTTAAGTTAATCAGAAAAGAATTCATTAAAATAAAATAGCTATGCAAAAGAATCCAGCACCAGCACTCATCTTATGGATTATCGCAGCTCAAATATTTATGGGTATCGTTGCTTATGAATGGTTACCTGCGAGTTATAGAGGCAGTTGGATTTTTTTAATTTTGTTATTGGTTGCAGGCGCATTTTTAAATATTGGTGCAGCTTTACTTATGGGTTTAGTTGCATTTCTGAGTATGGCTGTTTATTTTTCGCTTGATTTAGCTAATCAAACTTATATCGAAAGACAGTTACTTTTATTATTTGTAATTCCAATGGCACCGATATTTTTAAGTGCGGTGCGCCATAATATTCAAAATGCATTAAAAAGTTATCGCGCAATCCAAAGTTACGACCGTAACTATCAACATGATATTTTACCTTTGACCGCATTGGCTCACTTTCAAGGGGAACTTCGAAAACTTTTACAGCTCACACAAAAAGACCACTATAAAGTACTTACAACCCAAATTACCAACACCATTCTAATCAGAGAAATGTTAGGAGAAGATGTCTGGAAAGAAACACAAAATAAGATCATGGAAATCTTATCCACTGAACGAGACAGTGTGATTTATCATTTTATTAATGAAGAACTCAGTGAAATTAAAAGTATTGTTATCCACGAACCTGAAAAAAATGAAAATCAGCTTTACCCATTCTTTATTCAACAACTACAAGAACTCAGTGTTTTAAAACTGAAAATTGAACAGCATATTGAACATCTATCTCCTATCAACAAGGAGATTGTTTAATGTCTGTTATTTTAAATATTTGTGGGATGCTGATTAGCGCTTCGCATTTTCCAGATGCAACGCTTCAGAGCTTTTATCAACAGTATTATCATTGTCAAATTGAACGTAGCGCTGATGAGACATCAGCTCAGATTCAATCAGCATCATCAGTCTCGCAATTATTTCCACAGACTTCAACTTGGTGGCCCATATTCACGGTAGACCAATTACAATCCGCTAGCTTCAAAAATCTAATTCAACATGATATTAAGCCTGGGATTATTCTCCCAAATGAATATTTCAGCATTGTTGATTATTATAAAATTAAAAAAGCAGTCAGTCAGGGTGCGATTCCAATTGCTGTCTATCAAATGAAGTATTCAAAATACTTTGCAGCAAAAGCTACATTTTCAACTGCAATTGGCTTGAGACCTTTGGCAGCAATTGTTGAAACAGGATGGGACGAAAACTTAATTGCACAGCCAGCAGGCAATTACATCATTCAATCAGATGATTCTAATGAATTAAATGTTCCTGCACGCATGATTCAACACCGCCAACAATATTTTTATCAAGCAACCACAGATGTCACACAGAATTCTGGCTATCAGATTATTGTGAATCCTCCAGTGGATATGTCGTTGAATAATGTTGCATACCCTCATCTTGGTATTTCTTGGAAATTAAATCATATCAATTATCAAAGCACTACTGATGGCGTTGAAACGAGTATTGTTGGTTATATCATGATGGCCATCAGCACAGTAATTATCCCCTTAGACTATATTCTCTCAGCACCCTATCCAAGCCTGTTAAGTACATTTGGCAGTTCAATTTCGTGGATTTCGCTTTTATTAGGATGTGGATTACTGCTCATTCTTATTATTTCCATTATCCGTAGGAGAAGAATAAATGCCCGCAATTGATGTGCTTTTCCTATTTGGTTTTTTAGGTATCTGGATTCCTCAAGCTTTTTGGGCGTGGCTCAGTTTTCAAGCTTGGAAATATTCAAAAAATGCCGCACGTGAATTAGAAAACCTTCCCATTCCTGAACACTGGCCATTTTTGAGTGTCTTGATTCCTGCTTACAACGAAGGTGTTGTAATCGAAGATACTTTACATGCGATTGCACAACAAGATTACCCAGCCCATGCTTATGAAGTGTTATTAATTAATGATGGTTCTAAAGACAATACCTTAGAAATTGCTGAACGGATGGCAGCAATTTATCCATGTATTAAGATCGTCAATGTTCCCAAAGGAATGGGGGGGAAAGGTAAATCTCGAACCTTAAATAATGGTCTACCACACGCTCAAGGCGAACTGATCGTTGTCTATGATGCAGATAGTACACCTGAACCTGACTGTGTAAGGCTACTGGCCCAAACTTTATTGGCGGATAAAAAATTAGTCGCAGTAAACGGTAAAGTGAGAACTCGCAACTGGCGGGATAGTATCTTGACGCGTTTTATTGCAATTGAGTTTATTTTTTTCCAATGGATTTTCCAAGGTGGTCGCTGGCAGCGCTTTGAACTCTCTACACTCATGGGTACAAATTATGTGATCTGGCGAGATGCACTTGAAACATTAGGTGGTTTTGACGAGAAATCATTAGTAGATGACACTGAAATGAGTTTTAGGATTTTTTTAGGGCAGAAACGGATTAAGTGGGTGCCTTATGCCGTAGGTTGGCAGCAAGATCCGCCATCTCTCAGTGTTTTTATCAAGCAGCGCTCTCGCTGGACGCAGGGAAATTTCTATGTCACTAGTAAATATTTACCCATCGCATTAAGAAAGCCATTTCCAATTGGTGTCGAGATCTTTAATAACATCATGTGTTATGTGCTGTTTGTTCCCGCACTAATTTGGAGTCATATCACCCTAAGCCTAGGTTTACTCGGTATTGCAGGGATCAGTCTAGCTGGTCCATTTACCCTACTCTGGGGCCTATCCTTCTGTTTATATGTCGCACAAATGTGGTTTACCCTCTCATTAGAAAGAGCTAAACCCCAACTATATTTCTTCTCAGTTTTATCTTACGTAACTTATTCTCAAATCTTTTTATTTATTGTGTTTAAAGCTGCTTATGACATGTTGAAAAATAAGATTCAAGGGAACTCTTTACAGTGGTACAAAACTGAACGTAGCAAAGAGAGAAAATAAATGAAAAAAAATCACTTAGATCATCACATGTTAAAAGTTCTACTCGCAAGTATGACTCTCTCTTTGCCTGTGTTTGCTTCGGCTGATACATGGAATACGTGGACTTTTGATAATATTAATACATCAAATAAATACACCATCGAACCTCACTTCTTTTATGTAGGTAAAGGCTCAGAATGGCAAAGTATTCGTTTTACTAGCGAATACTCAACTGAACATTTCACCACACTGTTAGTTAAATACGACGATAAGCTTATCTATAACACCACACTCAATGGTTCAGGTACTTTAGATTTTAATATTCCTGCCAGCCAAAGTGGTTTTCATCGACTGGACTTTATTATACAGCAGTATTCACCAGCAACGTCTCCAGCAGCAGATCGAACCACGTTCTGTAGTGAGGATGTTGATCAAGTCACCTATTTTAGCCACTCTAAAATTGATTATTTAAGACACCGACCTATCTATAAATTAAAAGATTTACCAGATGCCTTATTTAACCCACAAATTGTTCGCCCTACGCCATTTGTAGGTGTTTTAAAATTTAATCAAAAAAATATGAGTGAAGCATCAATGTTAGGGCGCTTAATTAGTGCTTGGAGCGCTGTCACACCAATTCAATGGTATGAACAGAATGCACCAACTGATCAAGCCGCTAACTTTTTTATTGAAATCAGTAAATCAGCAACTCCTTTGCTTAATGGGACTCTGGTACAGATGAGTGCCGAAAATGAGATTCCGACTCTACGGATTCAATATGATCAGCCTGAAAAACTGGCATCAGCAATCAATGGATTATTAAATTCTGACTATTTGCAACAACTGGATACTTCAGCAACATTTTTACCGAATAAACTTGCAGCCCCCAAATGGGCTCAGTTGAAAGACATTAAAACGTTTGCTGATCTAGGCATTAGTGATTTCAGACTCAACCAAGCTGAAAAAAACTTATTTCTATCATTCCCAGCAGTTTGGCAACCCACCGACATTTTACAAGGTCAAATCGCCCTACGTGTGCAAAGTGGTTTATTGGAAGGTTCGAATCTGACCACTTGGATTGATGGCGGACTGGCGGGCAGTTTAAAAACAGCAGAATTAGATTCTGACCCTGTAAATCGACAATTTAACTATTTTGCAAAAACGATTTCAGACAGTACGACCTTTAACATGAAATTAGAAAACTCGGTGATTGTTAATTCACAGTGTTTGCCAACAGCGAAAGGTTCGTTATGGATTGATACTAAAAAATCAACTGTTAAGCTCCCACACAAACTCAAAAATGGTGTTGCTTCACTTTCTATGAGTTTTGCAACACATCCTACGATTGCGATTGATAGTAATTCAGGTAGTTTAGAAATGGCGATTGCTGTGAGCCAAACAGCAAAACGAATGTTGATGACCAATGACCCAGTTCCGCTCAATCTTGTAAAGGTGGATACAGCAAAACCCGAAGTGATCAATATCCAAGTCAATCCGAATATCTACCGTCAGCAAGTCTTGATGCATCCCGATATTATTTATGCACCCGCGGCAGCACGTGGTTTTTTAGTAAGTTTTCATGACCAACGCTTTGATATTGTGACAGACTCTATTGAAGGAGCACAAAACTTCACTAAACTTTGGGAAAAAGTCCAAACCAGTATTCCTAATAACGCGAGTAAGATTTTAATTGCTGAAAATGGGCAGATCTTTACCTTGCAAAAGATTATTGTAGGCAATCAGAAAGCACCTTTAGTTCAACAGTCCTCTTTCTTTATCCTGATCGTGACGATCTCTGCTATCATGATTTTAGCGATCCTGCTGTGGTATTGGCGAAAACGACCGAATGATCAAGAAAAGGCTGAATAAATCAACATCAATTCTCATCGGTTTAGCCACCTCTACATTATTGTTAGTGGGTGGCTGCATGCACCACTTCAAAACAGAGCAATTAGCACCTCAAATTGAGGGAATGTTTTGGCAGCCTGATTTAGCAACCACTGCACCGACAGGAAACTGGGATTTGTTGGGTGTTACTACCTTTGTCCCTCAGTGGTCAGTAGTAGAATCCAAGTCTTGGTTTGATCACGATACTAGTTTTCCTAAATGGGAAAAAAATATAAATCTCAAGCAATTGAATCAAGAGCCGTGGGCAAAAAATATTATTTTAGGTCTAGCTGGTGAATACAATGAAAAAATTGCTCGCTCCAATGTACTGACACTCGCTCAGCATTCTAAAAAAATTATAGAGAAAACTCAGTCAGTCCCATTAAAAGGCTATTACCTCCCCATCGAGGCTGATCCAACGTGGTTATGTGTCGATGATCTCGCTAAAGCAATTCGTATTTTACCTAAACCGATCTGGATCAGTATTTATAGTGCTGAACAAAACCCAAAACACTTTGATGCATGGCTCAAAAGTTGGTTACCACAACATACAGGGGTATTTTTTCAAGATGGTGTTGGTGTAGGCACCCGTTCGCCTAAACAAGCAAGAGCGACTTTAGAAGAATTACAAAAAGAATTTGGCAAAGAAAATGTGATTATTGTCTTAGAAGCTTTTAGGCCCGTTAAAGACGGCAAATTTCGGTCTGCCTATCCTTGGGAAATAATGGAGCAACTGAAAGCATATGAAGGACAAAAGGTTTATATATTTGACGGCCCACATTATATGAGCCGCGCCACAGTATATGTTGTTGCTTTATGGTATCAGTTCAAATATGGATCGCCTTTAAGAACCTCTCCAAAAATTTAAACAATTCATTTACATCATGATTAGAACCGATCAATTATGCTTCAGCAATTTTGTCTAAAATCCGTTGTGAAGCCTTGCCATCTCCGAATGGGTTTGGAGCATTTGCCATAGAAGCATAGTGGCTTGGATCAGTCAGTAATTTTTCGGCCTCAGTCACAATTTTGTGTTGATCCGTCCCCACCAAAATTCCTGCGCCTACGTCTACAACTTCAGGACGCTCAGTCGTGTCACGTAAGATTAAGACAGGTTTATGAAATGAAGGGCTCTCCTCTTGTATGCCACCCGAATCTGTCAAGATAAACTCAGCACGATCAATCACGGCTAAAAGACTAGGATAATCCAAAGGTTTTACTAAATGTATTTGAGGATGCTCTGCGAATTGAGCATAGACCACCTCACGCACTGCAGGATTTAAGTGAACAGGCCAAATAAAATGCACATCTGAATGCTTTTGAACCAACTGCTCAACCGCATGACAAATATTGCGAATCCCTTCTCCAAAGTTCTCTCGTCGATGTGCCGTAATGAGTATCACACGAGCATTGATTGGAAAATTTAAACCGTGTTGTTGCAGATGATTTTGTTCTCGATCTTGTTGATGAATTAAATCTCGACCCAAATAAACTGCATCAACGACCGTATTTCCTGTCACCGTTATTGCATTTGATGGAATATTTTCAAGAAGTAGATTTTGTTTCGATTGCTCAGTGGGTGCAAAATGCCAACGAGTAATTCTAGACACCAATTGTCGATTACCTTCTTCAGGAAAGGGATGGTCTAAATCATAAGACCGCAAACCAGCTTCAACATGCGCAACTGGAATTTTCATTGAAAATGCAACCAAACCAGCAGCCAATACTGTCGTTGTATCACCTTGAATAATCACAGCATCACGTTGCTTTCCATCATTAAAAACTTGTTCTAATTGGCTTAAACCTTGTATTAATAATTGATTCAAACTTTGACCAGCATTCATCATTTGCAAACGTTGATCTATTTTGATTTGAAAAAAATCAATGGCATCTCGAACTAACTCATCGTGTTGCCCTGTAAAGATAACTTCAACTTGAAAACGTGGATCTTGTTGCGCCAATAAAATAACAGGTGCTAATTTAATCAACTCAGGTCGTGTACCAAAGACAATCGATATTAATTTTTTCATTATTAGAAATCCTTATAAAATACCAGTTCTGTACGTGTGTTGTTATAACTCTCAGTCCCGTCAGATAAAGCACTCTTAAAATAATCACCGTAAAGACGTTCTACTCTTAATTTTACGGGGACGTAATTGAATGGTTGCCAAGCCACACCCACACCATATTCAAATAAATTATTGTAATTTTCGCCTTTAGAATCAGCTAAGGTATGCAGTTTGCCATATGTTTGGACTGTCCCTGCTTCGCCACGATAGACGTTAAAACCAGATCGTAATCTTAAATCCGCAATCACGTTATAATCTTCGCGTGAGTAACTCGCGACATTGCCATATAAATCAGTAAAATAATCATTCCATACTGTACGATGTTCGATAGTTGGATTGGCATACCATTCTTGATAGCCTGTCACCCCACCAACCACACTTTCACGAAACTTGTCGCGATTACGATCAATCAAATCGTAACTACCTCCGACCTCAAGGTAAGCGCGAATCGGTATAGATTGCCACGGTTGATAATTTGCACCAACACCCACTGTTACCGCATTTTCATCGATAATTTCAGGGCGCACACCACCTTTTGATTTAGTATCACGATTTAGATTTATAAAACCATATACCTGCGCTCGCCCACCCTCTAAATTTTTACCGTATCGCATTTTCAAGGGGAAAATAAAGTCGTCATAGCGAGACTCATAAGATGGCGCAAAATAAATATCTTTAAATGTTGACTTAACTGTTGAACCACTTAAATTCTGCACAGCTTGTTGTGCTTTATTTGAAATTTCACTGTCAGAGGATGTGCTCAAGTTTTTAAAAATAACCAATGCTTCAGTATTTCTATTTTGTTGATTGAGCAAATATGCTTCTTGTAATTTTAGCTGTTGATCTTGAGGATCAAGTAATTCCGCTTTACGAACACTTTGAATTGCCTCATTTGACTTCTTCAAACGGATTTGCAAATACGTTAGACTCTTCCAAACTTTAATATCTTGTGGCGTAAGTTGTGTAAGTTCTAAAAGAATTTTCTCCGCTTCTTCAGGCTGACTCTGTTCAATTTTATAAAATTTATCCCAACGATCGTAAATAGGATGCCCTGGTTTATACGCCGCATCACCTTCTTTCACAAAATCAGGTTCAGCACTGATTACATGCTGTAGTGGCAATATAAAACCTAAAATAAATAGTGTATGACTCAGTAGCTTTTTTTTCGAATTATTCATCATAGATCTCAACTCAAAATACCAACTCGATGGCTGATACAAAATCAATTTCACACATATATAAATGTTAAACTATTCACATATCATAACTAAATCATCATCACGCTATCGTTAAAATAAGTTACTTTATAAGTAAGTTAAGTTGATGAATCGTCATAAAATTCTGCTCATAATGATTCATCTATTTGTCCCAATAATTACGTTTACATATATAAAAAGAGAGTCATTATGTCTTTGTCACACCACCAAGAACTTCATGTCATACAACGCTCAGGATGGCTGCGTGCTGCCGTGCTTGGTGCAAATGATGGCATTATTTCTGTCACAAGTTTAATCATGGGGATGGCAGCCAGTGGTGCGAGTTCGCAGACACTCTTGATCACCTGTATTGCTGGACTGATCTCAGGTGCAACCTCGATGGCGGCTGGAGAATATATTTCGGTAAAATCTCAAGAAGATATTGAAAAATCAGACTTAAGATTTGAAGCAACTGAACTTGAAAAAAATCCGCATGCAGAATTGAAAGAACTGACTGAAATTTATATTTCGAGAGGTCTAAAACCTGAATTGGCACATGAAGTTGCCACACAACTCACCGAACATGATGCACTTGGGGCACATGCCCGTGATGAAATTGGCATACATGAAAATACTGCTGCGAATCCTATTCAAGCAGCGCTCTCTTCTGCTGCTTCCTTTTCATGTGGTGCTGTACTTCCTATGCTTGCCATTTTACTCAGCCCAAGTTCATGGGTCGCTCGCTCAGTTTTAATTACAGGTATCGTCTCACTAGCATTATTGGGAGCGTTATCCAGTTATTTTGCTCGAACATCGATGCTAAAAGGTAGTTTACGTATTACTTTATGGGGTATTTTAGCCATGGCATTTTCGAGTTGGGTCGGCTCATTGTTCCATGTGACTGCCATTTAATTTCTATGTGACTCGGTATTTAAAAAGATTAGTATTCAATAATTAAATACCGATTATTATTTGCAGGGCTTTTTGTTTTTACGTTATGGTGATGGAAAAGCTAAAGAGTATATAAATCATGTCAATTTTAGAATTATTAGAAATAAAGCATCCAATTTTTCTTTCCCCAATGGCTGGTGTATCAACACCAGAGCTTGCTGCTGAAGTTTCTAATCAAGGGGCTTTAGGTTCTTTGGGACTTGGGGCAAATTCAGCAGAGGCAGCAAAACAACAAATTATTAAAACTCAAGAACTGACTGACCATCCTTTTCAAGTTAATTTTTTCTGCCATCAATCAGAACAACTCAATCCAGAAGTTGCTCAACAATGGATTAACTATATTCGTCCTGAATTTGAAAAATTCGGAGCAGAACCTCCGACTGAATTGAATTGTATTTATCCAAGCTTTTTAGATAATGATGATTTCCTGAATGTTGTACTTGAAACTCGCCCCAAAGCTGTGAGTTTTCATTTTGGAATTCCTCACCCTCATCAAATTGAAGCATTAAAGCAAGCTGGAATTATTACCATGGTTTCAGCAACCAATCTCATCGAGGCCAAAGCAATTGAGGCGGCGGGTATTGATATTATTATTGCTCAAGGGATTGAAGCTGGAGGACATCGGGGTATTTTCAATCAAACTTTTGATGCAGCAATTAAAACCAGTGATCTCGTACAACTCATCTCAACACATTGTAAATTACCTGTCGTAGCTGCTGGCGGTATTATGAATGGTGATCAAGCAAAATCGATGTTGAAATTAGGTGCTGCTGCTGTTCAATTGGGTACAGCATTTGTGCAATGTAAAAGTTCGAGTGCGAATGCAGCCTATCGAAAAGCTTTATTCAGTCAATCTATTACACAAATCAGTTCAAGCTTATCAGGTCGTCCAGCACGTGGTTTATTGGGAACTTGGCACACACTGATTGACTCACCAAATCGACCTCAAACGCCAGCATATCCTTATACTTATGATCTAGCTAAACAACTAATGAGTATTGCAAATACCCACCAAGATTTTAGTTATGGCGCATTTTGGGCAGGGAGCAATGTGGCACAAATTAGAGAGTTGGAAGCTGCCGATTTAGTCAATCAGTTGGTCTTAGAAATTAAAACCAACTAATCTATATCTACAAAAAACCGACCTTAAAGTCGGTTTTTAGATTTATTTAATCGCATCAAGTAATGTGTGTTGCGCGTTGTGCGGTTGCTCACCCTGAGCCGGTTTAGCACGATCCCAGACACCATCACCTTGTAATAACCAAGCTTGCTGATTGTCTTTTAAGTAATTCATTAAACCTAATTGATAAATACGCTTTTTCAATGCAGGATCTTCAATCGGGAAACATGCTTCTACACGATTAAATAAATTACGATCCATCCAATCTGCACTTGAACAATAAATACGAGGATTACCATTGTTACTAAAATAATAAACTCGTGTATGTTCCAAGAATCTTCCCACAATTGAACGAACACGAATATTCTCTGACAAGTTCGGGAGACCCGGACGTAAGCAACAAATTGAACGAATAATTAAGTCAATTTGTACGCCTGCTTGCGATGCTTCATATAGCTTATTGATCAGTTGGACTTCGGTTAACGCATTCACTTTTACAATAATCTGCGCCGATTTACCCTCTTTGGCATTCGCAATTTCTTCATCAATATAGTTAATTAGTTGAGCATGTAATGTAAATGGTGCATGTAATAACTTTTTCGGTTTTGCCATTTTCCCCATGCCCGTAAGCTCTTGGAAAATTCGATGTACATCTTCACACAAATCTTTATCTGTAGTCATTAGACCATAATCAGTGTAGATACGTGCATTCGTGGCATGGTAGTTCCCTGTACCCAAATGTACATAACGTACTAATTTATTATTCTCACGGCGTACGACTAAAATCATTTTGGCATGTGTTTTATAACCAACGATCCCATAAACAACCACAGCGCCAGCTTCTTGCAATACATTTGCAACTTCAATATTTGATTCTTCATCAAAACGAGCACGTAACTCAATCACAGCAGTGACTTCTTTACCATTGCGTGCCGCTTCGGCAAGTACTTGAACAATTTCTGAGTCTGCACCACTACGATAAAGTGTTTGTTTAATTGCCAAAACTTGCGGATCACGTGCTGCTTCACGCAATAATTGAATTACAGGTGCAAATGACTCAAATGGGTGATGCAATAAAATATCTTGCTTTTGCATCGCAGCAAAAATACTTTCAGTCTTCTTAAATACTTTTGGAAGGACTGGTGTATGTGAGTCATAGCGTAAATGTGGACGTTTAAAATTAGAAAGTAATCGCGCCAAATTTACAGGACCGTCTACGCGATAAAGCTGTTCTTCTTCTAAATCAAATTCATCCAATAAATATTCATAAATATGCTTTGGACAATTATGCGTAACTTCTAAACGAACGGCACGTCCAAAACGACGTGAACTCAACTCACCTTTTAAAGCTTTTGCTAAATCTTCAACATCTTCATTTAAGGCTAAATCGGCATTACGCGTTACACGGAATTGATAACAACCTGTTGCCGTCATACCAGGGAATAGGTCTGAAACATGTTCATGGATAATGGCAGATAACATGACATGATGTTCTTTACCATCCGTAAGCTCATCGGGTAAACGAACCACACGAGGTAAAGAGCGAGGCGCTGGCACTACAGCAAGATCAATCTGACGACCAAAAGCATCTTTACCTTCCAGCGTTACAATAAAGTTCAAACTTTTATTTACTAAACGTGGAAATGGATGTGCTGGATCAAGACTAATCGGTGTTAAAACGGGTGCAACTTGTTCTTGGAAATATTTTTTAATCCATGCCGATTGTGCTGGAGTCAATTCACCACGACGTAAAAAGCAAATATCTTCCTCACGCAATTTTGGTAAAATTTGTTCATTTAAAATACGATATTGTCGTTCAATCGCAGCATGTGCTGTTTTAGAAATTTGATCAAGCACTTGCTTAGGGGTCAAACCATCTGGTGTACGACTTTCATTGCCTAAAGTTAATTGCTCCATCATTCCTGCAACACGAATTTCAAAAAATTCATCTAAATTTCTTGAAAAAATAAGCAGGAAATTCATTCTTTCTAATAGTGGATGGAGAGGATCAACTGCTTGCTCAAGTACGCGTAAATGAAAATCGAGAATTGAAAGTTCACGATTTATATATCGATCATTATAAGTATATTCTGTTGGCGTTGTTGTCGTCACTGCAGTATTCATACTGAACCTTGTCGCTTTATCATTCATCAAAACACGGTTTAAGTATGCTGCAAAATTATGTCAATTTGGTAAAAAAGCCCAAAAATATTGAGCTTTTTTTAATTTATCTGAATTATTGTGGGATTTGTGTACTATTCATATACCTTAAAATCACACGCTTACGAAACTGTAACTTATGATCATTGCGATGGTCTTGATAATACTTAGGATTTGGTAGTAAAGCAGCTAAAAAAGCAGCTTGCTCACGTGTTAAACTTTTCGAGCTCTTACCATAATAAAATTGTGCAGCAGCTTCAACACCATAGATATTTTGACCAAACTCGACCGAATTCATATAAACCTCTAAAATTCGACGTTTTGACCACATACGTTCCATCATCCATGTAGCAACAGCTTCCTGCCCCTTACGAATAAATGAACGCTGATTATAAAGGAATAAGTTTTTTGCTAGCTGTTGAGAAATCGTGGAACCGCCTGCAACGACTTCCCCTTTTTCATTATTACGCTCTAATGCAAACTGAATCCCAGCCCAATCGAAACCATGATGATGAATAAATTTAGCATCTTCAGCAGCTAGAATTGCATGCTTAAAGTTATCACTAATATCATCATAATCACGCCAGTCTTGTTGAATTGGCTTAAAGTCAGTCAGGTAATCCCAACGCATAAACATCGTTGTTTCAACAGGCTGCGTTCTCCACCACACCAAGCTACTAAAAATCCAAAGCTGAATGAGAAGAATGATACCGATAATCAACATCACTGCACGTGCTAAAAAGGCTTTCATTAAAGCGCATCACTCCTTGGGCAACAAATTCATGCTAAGCTATTTTTATATCGTAATAACTTGCATAAACATATGACTGAAACCACTCCACCACAAATTACTCAAAAGTTGCAAATACAGATATGGTGGTTTACAGCATTATTAATTGCCATCAATGTTGGTTTATTTGGCTGGCAAATTCTTTCAGGTGTGAATATTACCGACCCTTCCCCTATGGATGCAATTACTTGGGGAGCAGATTTTACACCACTCACCTTCTCCGGACAGCCCGAACGTCTGTTTAGCAGTATGTTTTTCCATTTCGGTCTGATCCATTTAATGCTGAATATGTGGGCATTGTATATTTTCGGGAGTGTTGCTGAACCACTTTTTGGTCGTCGTTATTATATTGCGCTGTATTTTCTAGCAGGTTTAATGGGTAGCGTTCTTTCTAGTTATCTCAGTATTCAGGACGGCTATGAATTATTACAACATTTCGATCCCAAATTACTGCCACATATCAGTGCTGGTGCATCTGGTGCTGTGATGGGTTTAGGTGCTGCGCTCACAACTGTTTCTTTATTTCCACCTTTACCCCAACAACGTTTTTGGTTAGATAAAAAGTCATTATTATTAATTATGGCGATTAACCTTGCCTTTGGCTTTACTGTTTCAGGTATTAATAATGCAGCACATATCGGTGGAATGATCATGGGTGCTTTACTTGCAGGCTCTTGGTATTTCAGTCATAAAACTCAACATCGAGTTATCTTACAAATCATTGCACTGGTTTTAGGTGGTTTATTAACGCTCGGATTTTATGTTTACTGTAATGAGTTAAGCACAGGTCTTAATTCTCTTTGGAATGAAATCCTGCGCCAAAACCAGTTAAGCTTTTAAGATTGATTGATCTCTCTCAGACTTTGTAACGGTGGGATATCACATAAATAACTGAGTCGATATCGACCAATCAACATACATACCAGCATCATACTGAGCGGTAAAATTAACCAAATTTCAGGATGAAATTGGATTGCCATTTGCATCTTGTAACTGGCAATCGCACTAATCACTTCAGCAAAAAGACATGCTAAAATTCCTGCCATCAAACCAATAAAACCAATTTCTAAACTGAGCATCTGTTTTAATTTATTTTTTGCGACACCAAAAGATCGTAATAACGCCACTTCTTTACGGCGCTCATCCATTAAAACATTTAGACAAGCAATAAGAACCAAAACTCCAGACAATCCAACCAATATTGCCAGTACTGTCACCACCTGAACCAATGTATTCATTAGGCGTTTCACTTCATCTAATACACGCCCCACATCAATAAATACGGTATTGGTAAATTGTTCAATCAAGCGTACCATTTTCGGCTGATCCGCAGTAGGGACATAAAAACTGCCTAAATAGCTTCCTGCATTTTCATCCATGGTTTTGGGCGAAAAAATAAAGAAAAAATTAGGGCTAAAACTTTCCCACTCAACTGAACGTAGGTTAATCACTTTGGCATCCAATGATCCTTCAGGCAAACTAAAACTCAGCTGATCCCCGACTTTGATCCCTAACTCACTAGCCAATTCTTCTTCTACCGACACTTGTCCAACTTGGGTGAACTTTGGATTCCCTTGAGTAATAAGATTATCTTTTGGATAAAGTTCCGCTTGCGTCAAATTTAGTTCACGGCGTAAGGAATTATTCTGTTGAATCAATTCAGCACTGAAAGCCTGCCCATTTTTAGCAATTAAGCGACCCCGAATATTGGGATATAGGGGTGTTGATTGCCAATTATTTTGTTCAAGCTGCTGTTTAAACTGTGGCATATCAAATGGCGGCAGACCATAGACAAACTGATTCGGTGTACCTTCAGGCAATTGTTGCTGCCAACGCTCTAATAAATCCGTTCTTAAAACACTTAGAACCGTTATTAAGCTGAGACCTAAAGCAAGTGCTGTAATTTGCAAAGCTGTCTGATGTGGGATTCGAACATAAGCAGATAAGGGATGTTTCAACTGCTTAATTGCTTTCAGTAATGACCAAATCACAGCAAATAGAGTCACACAAAGTACTAATATGGCAGATAAGACCAATAGGCTTAGCTTTAGATTATCACTCAAAACTAAACTAAATATGACCAAACTCGCAATACCGACACTAAACATCATAATATAGGATTTACGTGAACGCTCTTGCTGACGAATGACACGAATTGGTGGCGTATTCAATAACTCCCAAATGCTTGGCAAAATGAAACCAATTAACACCATAACACTGGTAAAAATTGCAATTGGTAAAGCCATGAATAGATCAACAATCGCAAAGCTGAGTTGTAATTGTGGAATCAGTTGCAGCATCAACTGCAACAAACCATAGCCTAAAATGATTCCAATAAAACTTCCAATCAAAACTGATAAGGCACTGACAAGTGCAAGCAATATCATATAAGTGACTAATATCTGTCTTTTACTCGCACCGAGACAACGCATCAAGGCAATATGATCCTGATTTTGTTGCACATAACGTTGACTGGTTAAAGCAATTGCAATCCCACACAGTAGAATGGTTAAGAGGTTGGCAAGCTGTAGAAAGGTATCCAGATTTTCAATAGGTTTCATCAAACGGGTATTGGACTGACTCGCATCACGTAGTTTCAGTGTGCTTTGTTCACTATTCTCTGCTTGTTGATTATGAGGATCAGCTTCAAGCTTGGTTTCTTGTTTAAAGATGGTCTTAAATGTTTCAACTTGTTTTGGCTCACCTGCCATCAACAGACGATAATCAATACGACTCCCAACCTGAATGGCATTCGTTTTCGCAATATCTGCTTGATGAATAATCACGGTTGGTGAAAAACCTGAAAAGCCCAACTCCTGATTAGAATCATGCTCAATAATGCCTGTTACTTTAAATTTGCCATCAGCAATTGCAACCTGATCCCCCACTTTTACTTTTAATAGATCAATTGCTCTTGGACTTAACCAAACTTCACCTTGTTGAATAGATTTCGCTCTCGGTTGGATCTCTAGTTTACCGCGCAGCGGAAAATGCTCATCGACAGCTTTGACATTGACCATCACAAATTGATCTTGGGTATGTGCCATTGATCCAAACAAAGTGACAGGTGCCTGTTTTAGATGAAGTTGTTGAGCCTTTTGTATCCACTTTGATTGGATAGGGTCATTATCAGACAAAACTAAATCTGCACCCAGCATTTCAGCAGCTTGCAATGAAACGGCATTTTGAACTTGAGTATTACTAAATTTTAATGCGGTGGTGGCACTTATGGCTAGAGACAGGGCAATAATCAGTAAATATAACCCTCCTGTGCGGAAGCTTTGTAAAAGTAGTGGTTTGAGAACTGAACTCATACACCCTCCTGCACTTTTATAATTTCTTGGATTTGGCCGTCAAGCAATTTGACATGTCGTTGACACAAGGCTGCCAAATTTTGATCATGCGTTACAAGGATTAAAGTTGTTCCGAGTTCTTTGTTTAAATCAAATAACAGTTGCTCAATTTCTGCTGCGGTTTGCCCATCCAGATTACCTGTCGGTTCATCTGCAAAAATAATCTTAGGCTCAGCAATTAAGGCCCGTGCAAGCGCAACACGTTGTTGCTCACCACCCGATAAAACTTTAGGCGTTTGCTGTGCTTGGCGAACTAATCCAACACGCTCTAGCCATTGCAATGCCTTATTTTCAGCTTGCCTAAAATTAAAATCAGGCTGAAGACGTAAGGGTAACATCACATTTTCGAGTGCACTAAGCTGTGGTAAAAGCTGAAAAGATTGAAACACGAAACCAATATTTTCTAAACGAACCTGAGCACGCTGCTCTTCAGTTAAAGTATGCACCGCTTGTCCACAGACCCACAATTCGCCCATACTTGGTCGATCAAGTGTTGCTAGAATACCTAATAGAGTGGATTTTCCAGAACCTGAACGACCTGTAATCGCAATCTGTTCCCCCTGATAAATATCTAAATCGATATTTTTTAAGATGGTTAATGTTTGCTGATTAATGTGGATATTTTGTGTAACTTTTTGGGCAGAAATAATCGGCTGTGGCATGATGTCACGTATCCTTTAGGACAAATTTGAAGTGCAATGCAAATATCTAAAGTTTTATTTTCGCTATCCAAAACATTTGGAATCATCACGATTTGCTCATTACCCGCTTTCGCATCAGCAAAGACTATTTTAATTTTGGGTGACAGTCTCAGTGCAGGTTATGGCATAGATGCCAAACAAGGCTGGGTAAACCTATTACAACAGCGTTTAGATCAACATTATCCGAAACAGCATAAAGTGGTCAATGCAAGCGTCAGTGGTGAAACTACAAGTGGTGCTTTGGCAAGATTGCCTAAATTATTGCAAACTTATCAGCCTGAAATTGTTGTAATTGAGTTAGGTGGAAATGATGGCTTACGAGGTCAACCCCCTCAAATGATTCAAAAAAATTTAGCACAATTGGTACAACTCAGCCAAAAACAGCAAGCCTCTGTTTTACTATTCGGCATGAAAATACCACCCAATTATGGGACAGCGTATAGCAGCGCTTTTGAAAAAAATTATAAAGTTGTAAGCCAGCAATATAAGGTCAAGTTATTGCCTTTCTTTTTAGAAGGGGTCGCTGGACATAAAAATTTAATTCAAAACGATCAAATTCACCCAAATGCTAAAGCCCAACCTATTCTATTAAATTTAGCTTATCCCTATATTAAAGGGGCGTTGTAAATATCAAATTCTGCCGTATTGCATTAATGAAACGATTGCTATCATTTCCTACAGGGATAAAATCTCAGTTAAAATCATATCGTTAACCAGTTTAGCATTGCGTCCTGCAAGTGTGTAACGAGGCAGAGGTTTTTTATGAAAGCATTAAATGAGTTGAAGAAGTTATTAAAGGCATATAGATCATATAGTCTTGATCATTTAAAAAAGTGTTTGGAGTTTGATCAAAAACATATTTTAGTGGCTTTGAATAGTAATGATGTTTTTTATCCACATCATATCATTGGTATGTCTATATCATTTGCACAAATGGCATTTAGAGAAATAGAAAGTCATAATTTAGATTCACATGCAATAGATCATTTAAATCGTTCATTGATGTATATGGATGTTGCTGTTGAGTTACAACTAAATGATTTTAAGAGAAATCCTATTGATAAAATGAATGTACATAGATTTAAAAAATACTTCTCAGCTTTCTCAGCCTTACTTTTCTGGGCTATTTTGCTTGATAATAAGAATTTAGCAAAAAAAATGGCTAGACAAGTCGAATTTTGCTTAAAGCAAAAGGCTATATCCGATTTCCCTCTAAGCTATGATTATTTCTCTTTGTGGTCTTATTATCATTGGATTAATGAAGCTTTGCCTTTTGAGCTACCTATGAAAGGTAGTTTTCAATATTTAACAGAAAATTGGTCTAAAGACTCCATATCTTTGTCTCCTTCTTTGATAGAAATATCGGAGTTACATTGTGAAGAATTGATTGATAATGATAAACGTGAGTATCCTCCAAAATTTATTAGCCCTCCTTTCACTTTGTTGCCTTTAGAAATACATGTGATTAATAAATTACGTTTATTAGATGGTCTAGATAAAATGGATGTGGATCATCCTTTGATGAAGACACAATCAGCACAAATTACGAACTTTGAAATTGTAGAGGATGAATTGCTTGAAAGGATTCAAATTAATCTGTTGTAAACGATTAGAGCTATTTAAAATAGTAGATTAACATGATGTTAATCTACCGAGTTTTTTTCATTAACGGAACGATGAACATAGTTCCCTACAGCATTTTAAAAATCAAAGAATGTCACTTCACCTGTCTCAAGCGAGTATTCTGCGCCAACAACAATCATTTTGCCTTTTTCAATCAAACCCTCTAATACAGCTGAGCCATGACGTAGCTGATTCACCGAAGCAAATACATTTGACCGTACTGCATGCGCAGACAATTTTTTCAAATCATCCTTTAACTCAGTTTGCATTAAGATTTCAACAGATGGGCGTACACGATTTACGATTGACATCAAGTTTGAAGATGGCGCTTGATCAGGATGTTTAAGTGTATCAATCGTTGCTTGAATCGCACCGCAATGACTATGTCCTAATACAACAACCACAGCACAATCATAACGTTCAGCAGCAAATTCAACACTACCAACCTGAGAGGGTGCAACAATATTTCCAGCAACTCGGATAACAAACAAGTCACCTAACCCCTGATCAAATACCATTTCCGCAGGCACTCGAGAATCAGAACATCCTAAGACGATTGCAAAAGGATTTTGTTCACTTGCCATTTCAGCACGCTCTTGGTGAGTGAGCAATTTTTGCTGGGTCGTTTCCCCTTTAACAAAACGAGCATTACCAGATTTTAAACGTTCTAAGGCTTCTTGAGCGGTGAGCATGCGTACATCCATCTATGATTGACATGAAAAACTAGTTTAATGTGGGGATGCTAGATTGTCACTGACAAAAATAAAAACTCTCAGACAATTGAGTGTCCTGATATCAAGAAAAATAATGGAAAATTAATCATTTCATTGGCAAGAATTTCCATACATCTGTAGATTATGCAAATGACTCCACTCCAAACTTCTACAATAATCAATTGGTTTAAAAATAAATCAAGGATAGAACAATCATGACCAAAACACTGTTTTCAACACCATTCCGAAAAACGATCACTGCCACTTTGCTCTCATTCAGCTTAGCAACAATTGCTGTAAGTTCTACTCAAGCTGCTGAAATAGAAATGAGTTTCCAAAATGTATTACAACAAGAACGTGCTTGGGCTGGCTTACAGACCAAGACTTTAAAAGTAGGAGATATTAGCTGGTCATATAGTGAAGGTGGTCAAGCAGGAAAACCTATTGTTATTTTAATCCATGGTTTAGCAGGTAGTCGTGATAACTGGAATCGTGTCGCACATGCATTAACCGCAAATTACCATGTTATTATCCCTGACTTACCAGCGAGTGGCGAAACGCAAGTTCCTAAAGACTTTGATTATTCAGTTCCGAATGTGACTGAAAAATTACGTCGTTTTATCGAAGCCGCAAATTTGACTGGTCCAGCACATATTGCAGGTCACTCACTTGGTGGATCGATTGCAATGCTCTATGCAGGTCAATATCCTTTTGAAACGAAAAGCCTGTTCTTGGTCGATGCTGCTGGTGTCTACAAAGCGGCAACAACGCCTTATCTAAAAGATCCGAACCATGTGAAAAACATGATCGTCAGTAAAAAAGGCGACTTCAATTTCTTGATGCAACAGGCGATGTATGCTCCACCATTTATTCCAAAAGAAATTGCTCAAGCACAAGAAAAAATGATGATTGGTCAAGTTGAGCAAACTCAAAAAATGGTGGATCAAGTGATCGCACTCAATAAACTATTTACTCCAGATTCTTTTGCTCTGCTTGCAAAATCAATTGATGCACCCACCCTGATTTTATGGGGCAAGCAAGATAAAATTATTAATGTCGAAGTGGCACCTGAGTTAAAATCATTATTGAAAAATGCGCAAGCACCTGTGATTTTAGATAATGTGGGACATATGCCAATCTTGGAAGCAGATCAATTGGTGGTTCAACAATATCTACCTTTCTTGAGCAAAATCCAGACACAAAAGCCTGCAACTACACCATCTCCATAAGTTTAGTAAGAATTTGAGGTTTTATGTCTAAACATCCAATGATAGAACAGCTAATTGATGCACAACTTGATTTTTTAGATCAAGAGTTTTCACAATCAGAAACCATTCAATATGAGTTTAAGCAATTCTATCATTGGTTACGGTTGCAACAGCTACAACATATTTGGTCATTTGAACAGATTTTTAAACTGATCGAAAAGCAAATTCTAGCAACGCCCGCAAGTCCATTTCTAATTGAGCAAATTGCTGAGCATATTCGTTTTGCTTTGATTCATCCGCTGAACGATAGCACCACAATTGAAGAAGTTATTTCTGTATTGACCATCGACTCAATTGCACAATACGTCGCAGGAAAAGCTGGACATCGGCAACGTTTAATTAAAACTATCGTCAATAATCCAGCCTTTTCAGCGTTGATTACACAGCTTATACAACACTCAATCCAAGATTACTTAGATAATTCGGTCATGTCTAAACGCGTTCCTGGGGTAGGACATTTCATGAAAATGGGCAAATCCGTTTTAGAAACCGTTACGGATTCCAACCTAAATGAAACCATTGGTCATTATCTGCAAAAGAATATTTTAAAAATTAGCCAAATGAGTGAAAAAGTTTTGAATCAACATTTTAATGATGACAAGCTCTATCACTTCCAAGCAAATCTTTGGCATAAAATCAAACTGATGCCAGTTTCAGTATTACGAAACTACTTTGAAGTCCAAGACCTACCTAAAACCGTGGGATTAGGTCATGAAATTTGGGATCATATTCGCCAAACGCCTTACTTAAAACAGCAGGTTCATGATGGGGTCTATGCGTGGTACGCAAGAAACCAAGAGAGAACTTTCGATTTGTTACTGCGTGATCTAAATATTGATGAAGATTTAATTCAGAATGAATTAAATAATTTACTTACACCCATGCTACAGCAAGTGATTCAAACTGGGTATTTAAGACAACGTGCACGCGCACATCTAGAAAAATTTTATTACTCAGAACAAGTCAATGAAATACTAAAAAAACAAGGCACTTAAAGTGCCTTGTTTTATCGCCGTTTGCTTAGAATGAATATTTTAAACTTGCATAATAAGCCCGACCCGGTTCGTTGTATGTTTGACTGATTGAATTACTATCTCTTAAAATTTGTTTATCAAATAAATTACTTACACCAAGACGAGTGCTGAATTGACTGTTAAATTTATAGCCCATATTTAAACCGACTAAGCTATAACTTTTTACATCACTTGGCTTAATCGCACTACTTGTACCACCTGAACCCACACCTGCTTCAATCCTATTTTCTGCGAATTGACGTGATTTTTGACGACCATATTGAGTGTAAACAAAATTCACATCCAATTGATCCGTGATGTCATAATCGAAAATTGAGTTAATCGTATAGTTTGGAACAAGTGACAAAGGATTTCCTGTTTTCTTGTCCTTAGAGTCCATCATATAAGTGAAATTGTTGGTCCAGCGGATATTGCCATAATCTAGCCCTAAACTCCCTTCAAACCCTTGAATCAATGCCTCTGGTGTATTATCCCAACGAAGAATATTCCAAGTCGTTTGCGTAACGCCGCCATTTGCATTTGTACTTGAACCGTTCACAGTCCCAACAATGTCTGTTCCAGCAACAATCTTATTTTTATAATCATTTCTGAACCAAGCTAAGCTGGCATTCACAACATCTTTTTGGAATTGAATCCCAATTTCTTTGTTGATTGAAGTTTCTGGTTTTAAATCGCCATTACCTTGTAATAAGCAGCGCGAAGCAATATTTGCAGGACAACCATTACCATTGGTACTTAATAAATAACCTTCAGCATTTTGGTACATATTCGGGGCTTTATAGGCTTTGGCAATCCCCCCTTTCAAAGTAAAATGATCATTTAGTTTTTGCGTTATGTTTAAACTTGGGCTCCAGTTTGAGCCTGATTTACTGTGATCATCAAAACGTAAACCGACCACAACATCGGTCATATCTGTAACTTTGAAATTATCTTCAATATATGCCGATGCAATTCGTGATTCCATTTTACTACGATCACCTTTTGCAAGCTGATCGCCATAGCCAGCACCACTTTGATCCTTGCCTTGTGTTGTGGAAGTCTGATCAGTGAATTTATCTTCCACCCACTCGATACCCAACGTCATTGCTTGTGGCAGATAATATTCAAGTGGAATATTTAGCTCGCCATTTAATCTTAACGTGTCTAGTTTAGATGTAACACGATCATTTAAATTATTAATTTTTCCTTCAACACTTCCTGCTAAACCCTCTGGAAGTCTTTTATTACGCGTTTTATCGTACTGTGCAACGAATTTGCTTTTGCCCCAATCCCAATCTCCCTCATGAGTTAGCGCCAAGGTATCTCGATACATGGTATTGGTTTCTTTCCCGATAAGTTGAGAAAGAATTGGGTCGGTTTCTGCATTTGAATTTAATTGAGAGTCTCCAGAATAAATATTGCCTTGGCGACCAGAAGAAATATCAAGCAATACTGTTTGTTCATCAGTTGCTTGCCAAGCTAAGCGCCCAGCAATATCTTTATTTTTAACCCCTTCTCGACCAGCAGCCTGACTGCCAATTGATTTATTAATATCTACTGAATCTGCATCAGTTTTATTGTAATTACCATATAAACGATAAGATAAAATGTCTTTAATGATTGGGCCACTTAGATTGAAACTTGCTCGAGTAGAATCGCCTTCTTTGGAATCTTCAGGTTGATTGCTATATAGCTCAACGGAACCATGTGTATCATTCGTTACTTTCTTAGTAATAATATTGACTACACCACCTGCCGCTCCAGAACCATAACGAGCTGCTGCTGGACCTCGTAAAACCTCAATAGACTCGATTGCTTCTACTGGCACCCAATTTGAATCTCCCCGCGTATCACGCTCTCCTTTCCAACCATAGCGTACAGAGTTACGTGAGGAAACAGGCTTTCCATCAATCAAAATGAGTGTATTCTCAGGCCCCATACCACGAATATCAATTTGACGATTATTTCCACGCTGACCTGTTGCACTATTCCCTGTTAAATTAACGCCTGGCATACGACGAACGTATTCAGAAATATCATTACGTACTGGAATTTTTTCTAAATCTTCGGCAGTGATCTTAGAAACTCCGAGAGATTGTTTAATTTGTTCCTCTGCTGTTAGAACAATTGTCTCCAGTTTAACAACATCATTTTCATTTGACTTTTCAACCAATCCACTTTGATTAACTGTAGTTTCTGCTGCATATGCAAACGTCATCATGCCACTCAGAATTGAAGTCGCGAGTAATGTATGGCGTGCTATTTTATTAGACATATTCCCACCTAATTAAGATAAATCATAAGATTTGCTAAAAAACTACGCTAGATTCTAACAAAAAAACAATAAAACTCAATATAAATGATAATAATTATTATTTATATTTTCATTATTTTACTCAGCTCCTATATTCATGAACATAATGATTAAATAAAATTTGATTAAATAAACAATAAAAAAAGCCCTATTCAGGGCTTTTATAATGCAATAAATTTCAAGTTTTATTACTTGAAGTACGCACCTTCTGACTGAGAGTGATCAGTTTGGTCAACCACACGCTTTAATTCTGGGACATGCTGTTGTAAAGTCGTTTCAACACCTTGTTTAAGGGTAACATCAATTGCTGAGCAACCTTGGCAACCACCACCAAATTTTAACACAGCTGTAAGACCATGCTCAGGATCATCTTTCACTTCAACTAAACTACAATTACCGCCATGACCTTCTAAACCTGGATTGATCTCAGATTGTAAAATATAGGTAATTCGTTCTTCAATTGATGCATCTGGGCCAACACGTGGCACTTTCGAATTTGGTGCACGGAAAGTTAATTGACCACCAAAACGGTCTTTGTTGTAGTCAATGACAGCATCTAATAAATATGGAATGGATGGTGTATCAACATAAGCAGGAAAATCAGGATATTCCTGTTTGTAGTCTGTTGGTACTACTTCATCAGGTGCACTATATGCCATACAACATTCTGCACGCGGTGTACCTGGATGCTCTACAAAAACACGAACGCCAATCCCTGGAGTATTTTGCTTTGATAATAAATCACTTAAATACTCTTGCGCAGATGGAGTAATCAAAAGGTTGGGGATTTCTTCTGCAATGGCAGTGTTGGTGTTCTCAGTCGACATAACAATATTCCTCAAGCTGATGTCGTTATCTTAACCGAAGATGGAGTGTAATAAAAAAAAATCAACCATTTTTGTAGGAATTCTATGCAAGATCATTGTTTATTAAGTTTTTAATGGCATTATTGCTGAGACACTGATCAATTTTAAAACATTTATGTTACATCTACCCTTTAGTCATACTGTGACACTGATCATCATTACAGTTGCGATTTCCTTGTTAGCCTTCTCAAATCAAACGGTGATGAATCGTTTAATTTTTTGGCCACCTGCACTGCAACGTGGGCAGTATGACCGCTTTATCACACATGGTTTTGTTCATGCTGATGGTACTCATTTACTCTTTAACATGATCACGCTGTTCTTCTTTGGCAATATTATAGAAAGCTTTTATCGTCAGTTTTTTTATGACACAGGCTTTGTCTTATTTTATTTAGGTGGGTTAATTGCAGCAATTTTACCAAGCTATTTAAAACATCGACATGATATTCGTTGGGCAAGTTTAGGTGCGTCTGGTGCTGTTTCTGCAGTGTTATTTGCTTATATTCTGTTTCAACCATGGAAGCTCATTTTCGTTTTCTTTATTCCCGTTCCAGCCATTATTTTTGCCATTTTATATGTCGCTTATAGTATTTGGTCTGGCAAAAGAGGCAACACAAATATCAACCATAGCGCTCACTTATGGGGAGCAGCGTATGGTGTTGTCATGACAATTTTATTAGAACCTAAAGTGCTGCCACACTTTTTAAATCAACTTACTCAAATACCATTCTAATTTTTATCATACATGCCCCTTTTTTGGGGCTTTTCTTTTTTTAAGATTAATAATCAAATTTTAATTATTTTTATCATAAAAATCATCGCTCTAAACTCGCAATAATTCTTCTATAAAATTAAGTCGATTCTAATGTCTCATAATAGTCTCTTTAGCACACTTTCTATTGCATTATTTAGCTTATCAATTTCAGCGTGCAGCAATGATTCTGAGAATTCAAATACTGTGGTTGAAACCAAGAAGCAACCCAACATTTTATTCATCATGGCCGATGACTTAGGCTATTCAGACTTAGGTGCTTTTGGTGGGGAAATTCATACACCAAATATTGATGAACTGACCCGAGCAGGTCGTATTTTAACGGATTATCATACTGCCCCCACCTGCTCACCGACACGCTCACAATTGATTTCGGGGACTGACCATCATCTAGCGGGAATTGGTGCGATGGCTGAACTCACACCTAAGCATCTAAAAGGTCAACCCGGTTATGAGGGCTATTTGAATGAGCGTTCTCTCTCTATTGCAGAAGTATTGAAAGACAATGGCTACCGAACCTATATCAGTGGTAAATGGCACTTAGGCTTGACCGATGCAACCAATGCACATGCTAAAGGATTCGATCACTCATTTACATTATTGCAAGGCTTAGACCTACATTTCAAACAAGCACCGAGTACCTATAAGCGTGAAGCCACTTATACCGAAGATGGTAAGCAAATTCCGATTTCATCCTTACCCGATGATTTCTTCTCTACCAATTACTTCACAGACAAATTGATCAGTTATATCGAGTCAGGTAAAAACTCAGGCAAGCCATTCTTTGCCTATGCTGCTTACACCGCACCGCATTGGCCTTTACAAGCACCCGCTGAATATCGTGACCGTTATCGCGGTGTTTATGATGCAGGCTATGATGTGATTCGTGATGCGCGAATTGCCCGTCAAAAACAGCTTGGCTTAATTCCAGCGAATTTTACTGCGGCTGAACCAATTGCCACACAAAATGCACCACAGAAATACGGTAAGTGGAATGAACTTTCAACCGAGCAAAAAGCGCTTGAAGCACGTAGAATGGAAATCTACGCAGGTATGGTTGAAAATTTAGATGCCAATATTGGTCGAGTGATTCAGTATTTAAAACGTAATAACTTATATGACAACACTTTAATCTTCTTCGTTTCAGATAATGGCGCGGAAGGCTTTATTCGTCGCAGTTATGGTGCCGAATCTGGTTTTGATAACAGTGTGAATAACGTAGGTACATCAGGCTCTTATCACTATGTTGGACCACGTTGGGCGGAAGTCAGCGCTGCACCATTCCATCTATGGAAAGATACTGCGGGTGAAGGTGCAACCACCGCACCTGCAATCGTGAAACTACCCTACCAAACCAAGGCTCAAGCCACGCATCATGGTTTTGCCTCAGTCTTGGATGTGTTCCCAACCGTGCTCGACTACGCAAATATTGCCGTCCCACAAGGTCAATACAAAGGCCGTCAAATCAATACGCCAAGTGGCTACTCATGGAAACCGCTACTCGAAAATAAAGCTCAAGCCACTCGCCCAGTCAACTTTAGCTTTGCCGATGAATTACATGGCAGTAAATATGTCCGTCAAGGGGACTGGAAAATTGCATTACAAGGCACTTCTGAATTAGGCACAGGAACTTGGGAACTATACAACTTGAAAAATGATCGAGGTGAAACGCAAAACCTTGCTCAGGATAATCCAGCCAAGTTACAAGAACTGGTGAATGTCTATAACCAATACACCCAACAAAATGGTGTTAAGGAATATTTCCTTAAATGAAGTGGATTATCTTTTTAGTTTCACTCAGCAGCCTGTCCCTTGTGACAGGCTGTAGCAAAGTTAAGCCTACCACCACTCACTCACATGCACAAAACAGCACCGAGGCTCAATTGGGCTCATTACAGCAATGCCAACAGTATTCAGGTTTACCTGTGGCATGGCAAAAGAGTCAAACGGCTGGAATGGTCTGGATTCCTGAAGGTTCATTTCAATTGGGATCAAATTTGGCCTACCCTGATGAGCTGAATTTTGGAAAATCTCAACGTCAGGTCAAAGGGTTTTGGATCGATCAAACCGAAGTCACAGTGGCTCAGTTTTCCAGTTTCATCAAAGCGACAGGCTATATCACTGATGCTGAAAAACAAAAGCAGACGGCAGTATTTTCGCCTGATGTAAATAACCCCAAACAATGGTGGCAACTGAAAGCAGATTACACTTGGAAAACGCCAAATGGTACAACAGGTCGAGCCCCTCTTGCCTCTGAGCCAGTTCGCTATGTCACTAAAAATGATGCCGAGCACTATGCCGTTTGGTTGGGTCGGGATTTACCTACAGAGCAAGAATGGGAATATGCCGCCAAAGCAGGTTCGAAAAGCGATACTCCTTTACACCAAGCGCCACAAGATGCTCATCAACACCCACAAGCGAATTATTGGCAAGGTGAGTTTCCTTTCCAGAATAGCGTTGAGGACCATTTCCAAAGCGTGGCGCCTGTCGGCTGTTACCCTTCAAATGCTTTTAAGTTATTCGATATGATTGGCAATGTCTGGGAATGGACCTCTTCTGCTTATCACGGCGCACATGATCAACACATGGGTAATTATGCAGAACTGCGTCAACAAAACAGCACCGCAACGCAATATGTACTCAAAGGCGGTTCTTTTCTATGTGCCTCCAACTTTTGCGCCCGTTATCGAAACAGTAGTCGTTATCCACAAGAGTTTGATTTGGCAGCAACCCATGTGGGATTTAGAACTATTTTACGTACAGTCGAATGATACAAATCTCTATTAAAAACATGCGTCATTACGCTAGTAGAAAAGTTTGGATCAATTTAAAGTAAATAAGAAGGCAATAAAAATAGGATGTAATGATGAAAATAATACTGCTTTGCTTCAGTACTTTAATTACATTTAGCTTATCTGCCTGTGCCGTACATACTCCTCATGGCAGTGTGATTGTTGATCCAGACAACCACCATGATAGTCATGGTGATTTTTGTCCTCCAGGACAGGCTAAAAAAGGGCGTTGTTAAATTCAATCTCGCCTAGGCTTTAATAAGGCTTAGGCATTTTTTATCAAATGATAAAGTTCGTTCAATTTTTTTCTTTCAAACGATTAATCTCATCAAATTGTATAAATAAAACTAGAATATATTTCAGTTACTGATTTCATTTAATTAAAACCCATATAAACTACATGGAAATGTATTCTATTTATTTTAATGAGATTTTTGAATGGATCTAAGCCAACAAAGCACTGTCATGGAAATCTTAAATAAGGTGCAGCATGCTGATGATTGGATTATTTTATTAGAACAACTGAATCAACATTTTAATCTTCAAGCCTCTCAACTACTCGCAGTTGATCTTGAAGTACAAGCGCTATCTTTTAGTGTTCATCATGGCGTTGATTTTGATGAACATCAACTTGAACAAGCCGCACTGAAACAAATTCGTTTAGATATAGATGATGATCCTCGCTTAAACAAAATGTTATTGGCTCCAATGCAAGGTTGGATGCATTGTTTTCAACATTTCGCAGAAGATGAAATTATTCAAACTCAAGTCTATCAACAAGTTTTAGAACCTCTAAATTTACGTTTTTGTTCAGCAATACAAATTCTTTATGATCATAAAGTTTGTATCATGCTTTCATTTTTGACTAGCCCTGAACGAGGTGCTTTGAGTTGTTCTGAATTACAACCGATTTATGAATTATTACCGATACTAAAGCAGAAAATTCAACAATATCGACATCATTTTGAATACTCGACAATGACCTTACTCGGTTCACAATTAATTCAAAAAATGAATCAGCCAATTGCGATTATTAATTTGAATGGCGATATTCTTGAATTGAATACAGAAGCAAAACAGCTATTGGAAAATAGTAAATTGATCCAAATCAAACAACGTCGTTTTGCATTCAATGAAAGTAGCCAACAACAATTCGAGTTAAACCTGATTGAGCTAGAACGCCAACATAAGCGCCATCATGACTTAAGCTACGCTGAACGTAGTAAAATTATGATGGTTGATGATCATTTATTCTTAACACTGGATTTATTAAGTCCAGAAAAAACACACAAGATTTTTGGTCTACGTCCAGTTTTACTCGCCACATTTTCTGGTTTAAAACATAAACCTAAATATCAACGAGAAATATGTACTCAACTTTTTATGTTCACACCTGTAGAACACAAAATATGTGAGCAATTACTTGAGGGTAAAACCACCAAAGAAATTGCTCTCTCACACGATATTCAGGCTGATACTGTCAAAAAACATCTACAAGCGATTTTCAAGAAAACCAAAACACATCGACAAAGTGAGTTAATTCAATTATTGATGCAGTTTTTATAAGCGTGTAAAGATCAAAGTTTCTAAGCAATCTCCGCTGGGAAAGTAATCACTTGATCAATTTTCATCTTATTCATCGCAACCATCAGTAAACGATCAATTCCAAGTGCAATTCCTGAACACTCTGGCATGTGTGGTAAAGCTGCTAACAAATGTTGATCTGTTGGAATGACGGGTAATCCTTGTTGAGCACGTTCGATATTATCGGCGTCAAAACGTTCAGCTAAAACTTTAGCATCTAAAAGCTCATCATAGGCATTGGCAAGCTCTAAACCCTCAATATATACCTCGAAGCGTGCTGCGACTAATTCACCATCCTCATCTGTTTTTACCTTAGCCAACGATGCCATTTCAGGCGGAAAATCAGTTAAAAATACAGGTGCATCAAAGCCTAAACTTGGTTCAACGAAATGCGAAAACAATAAATCTATATAACCCAAGCGATCATTTCCTAAATCAAGATTGAGTCCTACACGATTCGCAGTTTCTTTAAGTTGCTTTAAAGTCGCTTGTAAAGGATTAATATCTAAACGATCTTGGAAAGCATGCTTATAACTCAAAATATACGGACGGACTTCACCAAAACGATGCGCCAAACACACTTCTAGTAAATCTGCTGTTTCATGCATTAAACCTTTTAAATCTAAATCAGGTCGATACCATTCTAGCATGGTAAATTCGCTATTATGCTTACGCCCATGCTCATCATCACGGAATACTTTACAGATTTGATAAATTGCTCCGCTACCACTGGCCAATAAACGTTTCATTGGAAATTCAGGTGAAGTCTGTAAGTATTGAGTATTTAATTTGCCATGAATATGACGTTGTACTTGTACAGATGCCAAATGAACATCGGTTACAGCAGCTTGAGACAAAACAGGCGTTTCAACCTCTAATACCTTACGCTCCACAAAAAACTGACGAATCTTTTGATACATCTCTGCACGTGCTTTTAATGCCTCAATAGAACAAGTCGGTTGATAGGATTTCATATCTTGGCTCATGCTTTTGGTCCACCGTGTGCCGCCCATTCACGGCGTAAAGGATAGTTTTTACGAAGTAAATCAAATGCTTTTTGTTCAACTTTAGCATTTTGAACATAAGCTCTTAATTGTTTGTCATCTTCAGCAATATCGTAAATTTGTGACAGATGCTGCTTAAGCGCAGCTTTTAAATCCTGCTGCCCAAAATATTGTTCTACCTGAGGCAATTGACTCTCAAAACGCTTTGAGGCTTCATAAGAAAATTTATCGCAAAATGCCTCATAAATCATCTGCGTTCCTCTCGCTTTGCCTTCAAGGCTATACCCTGCAATATGTGGGGTTGCTAAAGCCAATAAATCCAGCAATTGCGCTGGAATCTCTGGTTCAAACTCAAAGACATCCAAGACAACTTTACGATTATTTTTTTTAATATCGTCCATCAATGCAGATTGTTGAATCACTGGGCCACGCGCACTATTAATCAAAATTGCGGATGCTTTCATTGCAGCAAACGTAGCATCATTGAACAAGTGTTGTGTTGGATAATCACCAGCTAAGGTTAAAGGAACATGAATTGAAATCGCATCTGCCCGTTTTAATAACTCATGAAATGAAACATTTTCAATATGACTTAATTGCACATAAGGGTCATAGCCAATCACATTCCAGCCCAACAATTGAGCCATCACTGCGAGTCGACTCCCTACATTGCCTAAGCCAACAATTGCTAATGTAAAAGCTTTCTCTTGTTCTAATAAGTCGATATTCAAATGTAATAAAGCAGTAATCACATATTCAGCAACGGCTTGCGCATTGCAGCCCGCAGCATTACTCCATGCAATATGCTGCTGTTCCAAAGCTTGAATATCTAGATGATCTGTACCAATTGTCGCACTACCCACAAATTGAATCTTGGTCTGATCAATTAAGGCATGATTCACTTTAGTCACGGAGCGAACTAAAAGTGCATCGGCATCTTGAACATCGTTATGAGTCAAGGTGCGCCCTGCTTTATGCTGTATTTCAGCAAAATCTGCAAAAAAATAATCGGTAAATGCCAAATTTTCATCTGCGACAATTTTCATGCAATACTTTCCATCGATTTGTATGTGCTTATTATCCTTAGCGCAAAGTAAATTGACAAATCAAATCTGAATGTTCCAATTAAAATGGCGAGAAACACTACATTTTTAATGCAATCATGCGACTTATTGCCAATCCTCTGTCTTATTTTTAATTTTATAATAGTAGTGTTTTCTTCATAAGCAGTTTTATTATGACGCCTTACTCTCCCTATAAAGGCAAAAGTGGTATCAAACGTATTTTTAATGCAACAGGCTATTCCCTTGCAGGGTTTAAAGCTGCATTTAGCCACGAAGCCGCTTTTAGACAAGTCCTTTTGCTTAATTTAATTTTGATCCCAATCAGTTTTTTTGTTCATGTATCAGCATTCGAACAAGCACTCATGGTTGCTGTTTGCTTACTCGCAATCATTGTTGAATTATTTAATTCTGCGATTGAAGCTGTAGTTGATCGTATTTCTTTGGAAAAACATCAACTTTCTAAAAATGCTAAAGATATGGGCAGTGCTGCTCAATTTGTTTCTCTTGCGATTATCTTTTGTACGTGGATGATTATTTTACTTAAATAACCATGATCAGAGAGAATTTATCATATGTCGATTTATTCTCTCATTTACCATCAAGTTGACCTTAAAAAGCAAGACCAATTCCGACTACTGGCCCCTGTTGCACAGTATCCCATTTAAAGGCACCATCTTTGTAATCTTGTGATACGTAACGATAACCCACTCTAAAGTTGATCGGAGTGGTCCATATATTTTGACGATAACCTAAATATGCTTGTGCAATTTGGGTCTGCTCAATCCCATACGTATATTGTGCGGCTAAATTCCAAGACGAATCCGTATTATATTTTATCCGTACCCCACCAAAATACTCAGCCCAACTTTTTCCAACTGAAACTTGCGTACCTAAAGCAGATAATTCTGCTTCTAAATCTGTATAATTAAAACCTAAGGTCGGTTCGATAACTAAACCTTTTGCATCAGCAAATTGTTCATAAGCTCGATAATAAATACCTAAATTACTTAAATTCACTTTGGTGGATAATGCAACAGGAAAAAGGAGTACATCTTTTTTTTCCTCAGTTTTTACATATTGAATATCTGAAAAAACACCCCATTTACCTTTATTTATTTCAAAATGCCCCATCAACGCTTTGTCTAGAGCTTCAAGCGTATCTTTAAATGGTTGATCAACTTGATAATTCAATCCTTGATAGCCAACTACTCCATCAATATCTGCTGCAAAGCCATAAATATTGATAAAGAATTTAGTCTCCCCATTCAATGAATCTTTAATACTTTCAGCATAAGCTGGACAGCTCAAGAAACCACAACCGATCAAGAAATAAAAGAATTTATTCATTTATAGCTCCAATAATTTGTTTTCTATTCAATTCTTAGTTTTATAAATATCAATCAGATTATTAATAACCTGTTAATTAGACTTTTTCTATTCAACAAACGTAAAAAATCCCTGCATTAGCAGGGATTTTTTTAATCTAGGAAGAAGATGTAATTACATCATTCCGCCCATTCCACCCATACCGCCCATATCTGGACCAGCTGGTTTGTCTTCTGGAATGTCAGTAATCATGCATTCAGTTGTCAACATTAAACCAGCAACAGAAGCTGCGTGCTCAAGTGCAGAACGCGTTACTTTAGCAGGATCAAGAATACCCATTTCCAACATATCGCCATATTCACCAGTTGCAGCGTTATAGCCGAAGTTACCTTCACCCGCTTTAACTGCATTGATTACAACTGATGGCTCATCACCAGCATTCGAAACGATTTGACGAAGTGGCGCTTCAATCGCACGGCGTAAAATGTTGATACCCGCAGTTTGATCTTCGTTTGCACCTTTTAAGCCATCCAATACGTTTACAGCACGTACCAGTGCAACACCACCACCTGCTACAACACCTTCTTCAACTGCTGCACGAGTTGCATGAAGAGCATCGTCTACACGATCTTTCTTCTCTTTCATTTCAACTTCAGTTGCTGCACCAATTTTGATGACTGCAACACCGCCCGCTAATTTAGCAACGCGTTCTTGAAGTTTTTCTTTGTCGTATTCAGAAGTAGATTCTTCGATTTGCGCACGGATCTGTTGAACACGTTCAGCGATTTGTGCAGCATTACCCGCACCATCAACAATTACAGTGTTTTCTTTAGATACAGTAATTTTGTGTGCAGTACCCAAATCTTGAAGAGAAGCTTGCTCTAAAGACATGCCGACTTCTTCAGAAATAACAGTCGCGCCAGTCAAGATCGCGATGTCTTGAAGCATTGCTTTACGACGGTCACCAAAACCAGGGGCTTTAACCGCACATACTTTGATAATACCGCGCATGTTGTTCACAACAAGTGTAGCAAGCGCTTCGCCTTCAACATCTTCAGCGATGATAAGAAGTGGTTTACCTGTTTTAGCAACAGCTTCTAATACAGTAATCAATTCACGGATATTACTGATTTTTTTATCAACAAGAAGAATGAACGGATTTTCAAGTTCAGCAGTTAAAGTATCTTGCTTGTTCGCGAAGTATGGAGAGATATAACCACGGTCGAACTGCATACCTTCTACAACGTCTAAAGCGTCTTCGAAGCCAGAACCTTCTTCTACAGTGATAACACCTTCTTTACCTACTTTTTCCATTGCTTGCGCAATCAACTTACCAACAGTTGTATCAGAGTTTGCAGAGATTGAACCCACTTGTTCAATTGCTTTGAAATCATCAGCAGGTTTTGCATTGGTACGGATATTTTCAACAACAGTTTTCACTGCGATGTCGATACCGCGTTTTAAATCCATTGGGTTCATACCTGCAGTTACAGATTTGATCCCTTCATTTAAAATTGCTTGAGCAAGTACAGTTGCAGTTGTTGTACCGTCACCCGCGATGTCATTGGTTTTAGAAGAAACTTCACGAACAAGTTGAGCGCCCATGTTTTCAAACTTGTCTTTTAAAGAAATTTCTTTCGCAACTGTTACACCATCTTTAGTGATGTGTGGTGCACCGAAAGAACGGTCGATCACAACATTACGGCCTTTAGGACCTAAAGTTACTTTTACTGCATCTGCAAGCACGTTAACGCCTGCGATCATTTTTGAGCGAGCTGAATCACCAAATTTTACGTCTTTAGCTGACATGTTAAACTCCGAATCTTTTTAAATACTGAATCTGAAAATAAATTTGAGTTATGTGTCGAGTTAGCCTTCAAGCACAGCTAAGATGTCCGACTCTTTCATGATTAAGAGTTCTTCACCACTTACTTTTACTGTTGTACCTGCATAAGTACCGAACAATACTTTGTCACCAACTTTAACGTCTAAAGCACGAACGCCATTGTCAGTAATCTGACCATTACCTACTGCAATGATTTCACCTTGAGAAGGTTTCTCAGCAGCAGAACCTGGAAGTAAAATACCACCAGCCGTTTTAGTTTCTTCTTCTACGCGACGAATCACAACACGATCATGTAATGGACGAATGTTGCTCATATTTAACTCCATCAGACTTAGTCTTATTGATTAATGTGTGTCGCCAATTCATGGCAACACATATAAAATTTTGATATGCCACTTTTGTGGGGTTAAAAAAAATGGCTTCAAGGGGGAAATTAAAAAAAAATCTATTTAAAGATGTTTTTTTCAACACAATCACATGATCTTGCCGAATTAAGCACCATTTCATGATCGAAGAAAGATTTTCTGTTTTTCATCAAACCAATAATGCTCAATTGTTCCGTCATCTAAAATCACGTTAAAACTATTTGAGAACCCAAAACGCAAACGATTTGAAGTTGCTGTTCCAGCATGAATATCTAAAATAGGATGGTTAAATCCCAATTGAAAAATTTGATTTAAATCATGAACTGCAACTTTGTGTAGATGCCCATGTAATAAACCAAACAACCCTGTCTCACCCCAACGTTCTAATGCAATTTTAGCAAGCACAGGACAATCTTTATCTCCATGTTCATTTGGGAAGGTATAAAAAGGCTGATGGAAAGTGACCAATTTTATTTTATTTGTGGGTGCATTTTTTAGCTTGGTGTCCGTTTCATGAATTTGCTCAAGGGAAATATGCCCTCGGGTATGATATCTCCGACGAATACTATTCATGCCAACAATATAAAAATGCTCAGTTTCTAAAGTTGACTCTAAACGGCCAAAAAATGCTTGGTAACGTACAAATGGAGAGAAGAAGCGATTCCAGACATGATAAAGCGGAATATCATGATTACCAGGGACAACAAGATATGGGATATGTAAAGAATCTAAAAACTGACGGCAATCATAAAATTGCTTAAAACGCGCACGCTGGGTTAAATCACCACTGATTATAATTGCCTCTGGGCGTTTTTGTTGGCAAAACAGTTGTATCGCTTGAATACATTCTTCACGCTCAGTACCAAAATGTAGATCAGATAGGTGTAACAACATTTGGAACCATCACTTTCAAGGCTGATTTTTTTACTGAGAACGTTAAAGGTGGTTGCATATCCACTAATTCCCCATCGACTGCAACAGTAAGTTTGGCCTTTTTACAGTCAACCTGTATTTGTTCGGCACAGAAAGAATAGACGTCCGATGCTTGATCGATTTCCCCTTGAACAAGTTTCCATAACATTTTTAATAAACTGATTCGGTCACTTTTAGCAACAACAACTCCAGCTAACTTGCCTTTTGCAGCACATTCGGCAACTCTTAATTTCATATCCTCTAATTGCAACTGATTATTACCAAAGAATATTAACGGAGTAGCTACAGGATATTTTTTCCCATCCACTGTGAGTGCGAGTTTTAATGATTTATGTTCACGCAATAACACATCTAACGCCGAAGTATAGGCATGTAGAGGAAAGCGCCCTAAATACTGGTTATAAAGTTCACGCTTCTTAATGAATAAAGGATACAAACCTAAACTGGCATTGTTCAAATAAATTTGATCATTAATCGTTGCAACATGAACTTCGCGTGGTTGACCCACTGCGATTATTTCTGCTGCTAGAGCCACATCAATCGGAATATCTAAAGCACGTGCAACATAATTAAACGTACCTAAGGGCATTATTCCCATTGGAATATTGGTATGCATTAACTTTTTTGCTACGGCATTTAATGTACCGTCACCACCTGCAGCAACAACTACCCCACGCGCATGTTCCTGTTGATGTCGAGATAAAACATTACTCATCATTTCATCAAAATTAATGTGCGGATTTAATTCAAAAACCTGAATTTCAAATCCTTTCTGACTCCAAAAAGCCATAAGAGCTTCATACTGGTCTTCTTGCTGTGCTGCATGAAAGCCAGATTTTTGATTGTAAATTATGGACAAGGGCCGTAAATTCTGAGTCATACATAACAGCCTTAAAGATAAATCACCAGTATTTTTGTTTATAAAATCAACAATTAAAAGTTTGTTTATGTAAATTTTGGATGAGCATTATTCAATTTATCAATAATAATTCTCAAAAAAATAAACAAACCTATCCAATTGTTTTTAATAGTAATTTAAAATAAAAATAATACACATAAAAAAATTACATATAGGACTAAAAAATAATCAATTTACGTAAAAACAATATGTTACCCATAAATATACACTTTTAGATTAATACTCTATCAAACACGGTAGTCTTATTTTTTTTACGATTTTATGCTTTAATACAGCCACTTTTTTTACTTCATCTATTTTCATTGTCATCCAATGAATAGAATTGTACGTCGTACACACTTTAAAAAGGCATCACCATGACCCAAGTGAACGCACCAGAATTCGTTCGTCACCCTAAGCTTATTGCATGGGTGGAAGAAATTGCAAAATTAACCAAACCAGCAAAAATCGAATGGTGTGACGGAAGCGCGGAAGAATATCAACGTCTGATCGACTTGATGATCGCTAACGGCACCATGCAACAACTTAACCAAGAAAAACATCCTGGTTCTTATCTTGCAAATTCTGACCCTTCTGATGTTGCTCGTGTTGAAGATCGCACATATATCTGCTCTGAAAATCAAGAAGATGCTGGTGCAACAAACAACTGGGTTGCGCCTGCTGAAATGCGTGCGAAATTAAACTGCTTATTTGATGGCGCAATGGAAGGTCGTACCATGTACGTAGTTCCTTTCTCTATGGGTCCTTTAGGAAGCCATATTGCACACATCGGTATCGAATTAACAGATTCACCTTACGTTGCTGTCAGCATGACAAAAATGGCGCGTATGGGTAAAGCAGTTTATGACGTATTAGGTACAGATGGTGAGTTTATCCCATGTGTTCATACGGTTGCTGCTCCATTGAAAGATGGTCAAAAAGATGTCGCTTGGCCATGTAACAATGAAAAATACATTGTTCATTACCCAGAAACTCGTGAAATCTGGTCTTACGGTTCTGGTTATGGTGGTAATGCTTTACTTGGTAAAAAATGCCTAGCTTTACGTATTGCTTCTGCAATGGGTCGTGAGCAAGGTTGGTTAGCTGAGCACATGCTTATTTTAGGCGTAACCAATCCACAAGGCGAGAAACACTACATCGCTGCGGCATTCCCTTCTGCGTGTGGTAAAACGAACTTTGCCATGTTGATTCCACCAGCAGGTTATGAAGGTTGGAAGATTGAAACTGTAGGTGACGATATTGCTTGGATCAAACCAGGTGAAGATGGTCGTTTATATGCAATCAATCCAGAAGCGGGTTTCTTCGGTGTTGCACCTGGTACAAATACCAAAACCAACCCGAACTGTATGGCTACGTTAACTAAAGATGTTATCTATACGAACGTTGCTGTAACAGATAACGGTGAAATTTGGTGGGAAGGTCTTTCTAAAGAAGTTCCAGCAAACTTAACCAACTGGAAAGGTCAGCCTCACGTTGAAGGTGAAAAAGCGGCTCATCCAAATGCTCGCTTTACGGTTTCAGCTGGTCAATGCCCTTCTATCGATGCTGACTGGGAAAATCCAGCAGGTGTACCAATCTCTGCATTCATCTTTGGTGGTCGTCGTGCAGATACAGTACCTTTGGTATCTGAAGCTTTTGACTGGGTTGATGGCGTTTATAAAGCTGCAACAATGGGTTCAGAAACAACTGCTGCTGCTGTTGGTCAACAAGGTATTGTTCGCCGTGACCCATTTGCAATGCTTCCTTTCGCTGGTTATAACATGGCTGATTATTTCGGTCACTGGTTACAACTTGGTCAAGAAGTTGGTGCAAAAGCAGAAGTTGCTGGTAACAAATTACCAAAAATCTTCAATGTAAACTGGTTCCGTCGCGATGCTGAAGGCAACTTCGTATGGCCTGGTTTCGGTCAAAACATGCGTGTTCTTGAGTGGATCATTGATCGTTGTGAAGGTCGTGCTGAAGCGACTGAGACCCCAATCGGTTATGTTCCAACTTACGAACAGTTGAACTGGACTGGTATTGATTTCTCTAAAGAGCAATTCAACACTGTTACAGCTCAAGATAAAGATCAATGGATCAAAGAACTTGAAAGCCATACTGAGTTATTCACTAAACTTGGTGATCGCTTACCGCAAGCACTTAAAGATCGTCAAAATGAATTATTAGCAGCTGTTAAATCTGCTTAATCACTCTAGTTTCCCTCTTGATTAAAGAGGGATTCAGGGAAATTTGAAAAGGTCGCTTCGGCGGCCTTTTTATTTGGTGGATTCCGTAACGATGCACAACACATTTTTAGGTAGTTGAGAAAGCAATAGTTCTACCCCAACCAAAGAAACACCATAAACCATCAAAGTGGTGACACGTCGAAAATCGAAGATTTTGTTTTCATCATGACTAGAGATATCTTAAATAACAGACCTGCCCAACCCTATAACTAATATGCTTATAACGGATATACCGTCTAACTAAATCAAGTAATTTAGGCTATTGATCTGATATTTTATTATCCTTGTTATTTTTATTATTTGTTGATAATTTTAAGTTCAAATAAATCAATTATTTTAATTCCATTTTAATCAATCAGGTATCTTATGCAGCAGAATTTGGAATCTTATGTGTCACTTCTACCGCATAAGAGCAGTTAGGTTCGCTATGGAGACTGAAGATATCAATCATCAGTATTACAACGAGGGCGATAAGCTCTTCAAGGCTGGCCGATTTAATGAAGCCAGTAAATGCTTTCACCTTGCTCTTGAGCACTGGACAGAGGACTGGCAAGCCCTAATGGCTCTTGGCAACTGTTACTCGGAAATGCATAAACATCTTAAGGCTGAAGCCAGCTTCCGCAACGCACTAGATTACTGCCCTGAAAAGGAAAGGCCCGCCATACTCTTTAATCTCGGTAATGCGTTGTATGATCTTCAGAAATTCGTGGAAGCTGTAGAAGTCTATGCTCAAATCCCAAGTAGTCACGCTATCTTTGAGCTAGCTTCAAAAAATGCAATGCTGGCCAAGTCTCGGCTCTATCCGTAAATACAACTTGTGCTTCAGCCACTTACAGAGCATTTTATGGTTCTTGGCTACATCTCAGATATTGTTTTACTGTGGGGCATTACCCTTTAAGCATTAGTTAGAAATAAATTGGCACAATTATAATGAGTAATAATTTCGATATTTGGATTGTAATATCATATTCATGGACAGAGATTGGACTTGAAGAACAAGAGTTCGCTAAGTATGCTGAAAAAATAATAGCGAATCATCAGACATGGGAAGATGTTAATTCAATAATTATTAAAGATGTATGTGCTTCGTTTGCATTTGAATCATTTCTTTTATTCCCATGTATGCTATGGTTTTTAATGCCGGATTGGGAATATGACAATGATTATTTAAAAAATAGGATGAAAAGTTGGTATGCAAAACCATATTGGACTCATTTTATGAATCCACTAAGAGTTCTAGGGTTCCCTTTAGCACTAATATTTTCTAATGGTGTCAGAAAGAAATTAAAACACGAATACCAAAAAATAATACTTAAATAAAAATATGCGTTGAAAATATTTTCAACTCAACGCTCAAGTGGGATAGTACCCTGCACGTTTTCAGTATATTTTTTGATGGTTCAAAGGTCAGTCTCAGATTTTGATTCTGAAGCTTATGATAGGTGCGTTTAGTTTCAACCTAGAAGTACAGCAATGGCATAACCAACGACTGTGTTATAAATAATCATAGGTGTATATAGTATGGTGAAGCGAAGTCAGCTATCATCCAATCAATAAATTTTGATCGTGATGTGTATAGTTCACAGTCAAGTAGTGCATAACGTTAGGTATTAGAGACAATTAAAACCTCATGGAAGAAACCGAAATTAAAGCACATGAAGCTTGGGATGTAGGAGACCTAGATCTAGCCTTTGAGCTTTTCTCGATCTGTGCCGCGCAAAACTCTGATGGCTGCATGCTTGATCTTGGTTATTTTTATGATGAAGGCATTGGTACAATCGCAAATAAAAAACAAGCGATGTATTGGTACAAGAAAGCCTACCGCCTTGGTAGTAGTGCTGCTGCTTCAAACATTGCCATCCTTTATCGTGAGCAAGGTCGCTTCAACTTAACAGCTCAGTGGTTTCGTCGCGCCACACAGTTAAATGACGGAGACGCGGAAATTGAGCTAGCCAAACTCCTAATCGCAGGTAAAGGGATACGAAAATCTCTTCCTGCAGCCAAAGAGCATCTATTACGCGCGCTAGCCTCTACCTGTATTACGCCTGATGGGCTGAAAGAAGCAGAAGAACTGTTGAGTCAGATGTAAAATTGCCTCTAACAATGCGTCCAACTACAACTCACTTCGTTCGCCATACATCCAAAAGTTACCCTTTTGGCCGCCCGTTAGCTTAATCGTTAGGTTCTTATGGAAAATAAAAAGAGATTAACAGAAAAAGAGTTCACCCAAATGATTAAACTCTTACATAGGTATGTCAATACTGAAATGGATCAATGGGAATTATGGTTTTTTGATACAGATTTCTCTAGGATTTATATAGATATATCAATGAAAACAACATGTTCAGAAGAAAATTATACAAATATGAATAATATTGTTAATAAGCCTGATAAATAGCCTGAAATGAAAATAGTTAAATTAATCTCTGTTGTACTTCATCTGAGAATCTAAGGTTCAAATAAATCAATTATTTTTATTACATTTTCAATCAATGAGGTATCTTATGCAGCAGAATTTGGAAGCTTATATATCACCAATGCCGCATAAGAGTAGTTAGGCACATATGACTTTATCAGTTTCAGCTTATATAATAGCACCTGACGGAAGCACTACGGATATCCCTCTTCCCTCTGATCTAGCAGGTTTTGAGTCAGCACGTCGTAACTTCTATGGCGCTGCATCGCAAAAGTATGGGCTTAATTTATTGTCGCAATTGCAAGATTTTACTCTCTTAGAAGTTCGAGGCAAATTGCTGAATCAACTTCTGTCTGAGGTCGAAGTGTTGCTGAATGATACGGCTTTGGATGAAAGCGGTGACTATTGGCGCTTTAGGCTTAATAACATCAAAACAGCCGCAGAAGTGGCGCTCAAGTATGGTGATGCAGGAGCTATTAGTATTGGTTAGCCCAACTTCGTGCTCAAGTGGGATAATGCCCCATCCAATTACAGTGTCTTTTTTTATGGTTCTAAGGTAATCTCAGATTTTATTTTGCTGTGGGGCATTACGCCTTAAGCTAGTAGCTAGGTTAAAAAAATGGAAATTCCACAGTATTTGCCTTATTTTGAAAAATTTAAATGTCCAATATGCAAGGGTAACATTGCGCTTTGGTATATTTCGAATAATAGAGAGTTAAGTTGTCCAAGCTGTGAGGTTTTGTTGTCTTCCAATTATAAAGAAGCAAGCAGGAAAGCATATAACTTAGCAGTACCTATTTTTTTAGTGTTTATATTAGTCGAACTGATTTTGAGTTTTACTGATTTAATCTGGTTGAAAGTTATCGTAACTTTTGGCGGAATTATAAGTTTTTATCTCAGTTATTTAGTCTTTCTTCGGGCATTCAAAATTGTTAAAGTTTAAATTCTGAATTTACAGTACTTGTAAGCTAAATTTTTTATTAAATTAGAAGTAGCCTAACTCTATGTTAGAAAGGAGTGTGAATGGCTGTTTGCCCTCTATCAAACAAATGACAACATTCGCATCCCCCAAAGCCCCCTGCACTTCCATCAGTAAATAAACTGAGTTCTACAAACTCAGGTTATTTAAATAAAGGGCTTTTTAGACAGGGCTTTGATACTGCTATACGATTTTTTAAGCCGCTTCGTTGCTATGAGTTTTTACAATCAGATAAGCATCCAAAGTTTCGGTTTCTTTTTGCGTGAAGCTAAGTCCTAGTTTAGAACGTCTCCATAATACATCCTGACTCGTAGTTACCCATTCAGCAGTACATAAATAATCCACTTCACGTGCATACAAACCTTGTCCAAAGTGCTGTCCTAATTGCTCAACAGAAGTGACTTCACCTAAAAAATTCCAAACACGAGAACCATACGCACAAGCCCAACGTTTTGCCAAAGCATCAGAAGCATCTGTAATTTGCGCACGAATCTCCTGTATCAATTGTGCAACAGACTGCATATTCTCCCCGCCTGGTAAAGCTTCAGTCGCAGTCCAACTCTCTTGCATTTCAGGGAAAAAGGCTTTGAGCTGCTGCATAGCCGATTCAGCCAACTTACGATAAGTTGTTAATTTTCCGCCAAACACAGACAGTAACGGTGCTTGATCATCTGCTTCTTTAGAAAGTGCCAAAGTATAATCACGTGTAATTGCAGAAGGATTATCTGATTCATCATCACAGAGTGGACGCACACCTGCAAAAGTTGACACAATATCAGCTTGATTAAGCTGTTTTTTGAAATGTGCATTACTCACTTCAATCAAATAATCAATTTCTTCTTGCGTAATTTTGACTTGCGCAGGATCACCTTGATATTCACGATCCGTAGTTCCAATCATGGTGTATTGATCTAAATACGGAATTGCAAACACAATACGGCGGTCATCATTTTGCATAATAAATGCTTTGTCACCTTCATACAGTTTAGGCACAATGATATGACTACCTTGAATCAAGCGAATACCGTAAGGTGATTTGAGCTCTAAATCTTGTTTGATAAATTGTGCGACCCAAGGGCCAGCAGCATTGACCAATGCCTTTGCTTTAATTTGGAATTGACCATGTTCATTTTCTAAATCAACAATCCAATACTGCCCATCTCTTCGTGCAGACAAACAACGAGTGCGAGTTACAATATCAGCACCCTTTTCACGGGCATGCATCGCATTGAGTACGACCAAACGAGCATCATCAACAGCACAATCAGAATATTCAAAACCACGTGTTATCGCAGAATTTAAAGGGCTATCTTCTTTAAAATAGACATTATTTGAACCCAATAATTTCTCACGCTTACCTAAATGGTCATAGAAGAACAAACCCGTGCGAATCAACCATGCAGGGCGAAGATGTGGGCGATGCGGCATAATAAAACGCATTGGGCGAATAATATGTGGAGCTTTAGCCAATAACACTTCACGCTCAGCTAACGCTTCACGTACTAAACGAAATTCTTTGTGTTCTAAATAACGTAAACCACCATGAATAAGCTTACTGCTTGCAGAAGAAGTATGACTCGCTAAATCATCTTTTTCACACAAGAATACCGACAAACCACGTCCTGAAGCATCAGCCGCAATACCAACACCATTGATACCACCACCAATGACCGCAAGGTCATAGATTTTTTCATTTGTCTGAGGAGAAGTTTGCATAAATCACCGCAAATTTTCATTATTTTTCGATAATGAAAATTTAAACATATAAATCGAAAATAAACAATGAAAAATAGATCAAAAAATGCCAATCTATCGACATTTCTAGATAAATGGTAAAATTCAGTGGAGAGACTAAAAGTTCAGAAACACAGTAATCGCATTTATTTATAAGAAAAATATAATTTTTATTAAATATATCTTGAGTTAAATTGATTAACTCAAGAAAAGTAACATTTTTTCGAAAATGAAGATTTATTTTGCAACAATCAAACCAACATCTAAGTCTCTGATGGTTTTTATAAATTGCTCATTTGGCTGTTGATCAGTAAAAATACAATCCACTTGCTTAAGTGAACCTAATCGAATCATCGCATTACGCCCAAATTTACTGCTATCCGCGGCTAAAAAAACTTGGCGTGCACTTGAAAGAATTTCTTGAGAGACACACACTTCCTGAAAGTCAAAATCAAGCAATGTGCCATCTTCTTCAATTCCACTAATCCCGATAAGCGCATAATCTGCTTTAAACTGTTTAAAAAAATCAGCGGTTGCTTGACCAATCACACCACCATCTGGACGAACACGACCACTCGCAATCAGAACTTCAAAATCTTCTTTTGTGCTCAAGATCTTTGCAACATTCAGGTTATTAGTAATGACTTTTAAGCCCGTGTGGTTTAATAGTGCATGAGCAATCGCTTCGGTTGTGGTACCAATATTAATAAATAAAGAAGCGTGATCTGGAACGGCAGCAGCAACAGCTTCAGCAATTGTTCTTTTTTGCTCAAGCATATGCCCGACACGCATTGTATATTCTGTATTTTCAACACTTGAATCATGCGCCGCGCCGCCATGATAACGGCGCAAAAGCCCTTCATCCGCTAATTGATTAATATCACGACGAATCGTTTGAGGTGTAACATCGAAATGTTGAGCAAGTTCTTCAATACTAATATAACCACGCTCTCGTACTAATTCGAGGGTTTTCTGTTGGCGTAGTATCAAGCTCATGCTCATCAATCCTGTGTTATTTACGGCATATTATATCCGACTATTTTAGCTTAATCTTCTGCCCAATCTCGAGTACGTCCGACAGCTTTTAGCCAACCTTTGTACAGTTTTTCAGTTTGATCCTGACTGCATTCTGGTGTAAAGGTTCGTTCGATCGACATTCTACTCTTCAATTCATTTAAATCCGACCAAAAACCGACAGCTAAACCAGCCAAAAAGGCAGCTCCCATTCCCGTGGTTTCTTTCATTGCTGGACGCTCAACTGAAGTCGAAAGAATATCCGCTTGGAATTGCATCAAGAAGTTATTCGCTGTTACACCACCATCTACGCGTAGTGTCCGCAACTTTTCGTCAGAATCTTGTTGCATTGCATCTAATACATCACGTGTTTGATAAGCAATTGACTCTAAGGTCGCACGAATAATATGTTCAATACTCACACCACGTGTGATTCCGAGAATTGCACCACGAGCAGTTGGATCCCAATATGGCGCACCTAAACCTGTAAAGGCAGGAACAACATACACGCCATTACTGTCTTTTACTTTGGTTGCGTAATACTCAGAATCATAAGAATCATTGATTGCTTTAAGCTCGTCGCGCAACCATTGCACACATGAACCACCATTAAATACAGCACCTTCTAATGCATAGTTCACTTCACCTTTTGCACCACATGCAATGGTAGTCAACAAACCATGCTCAGATTGAACCATCCTCTTTCCTGTATTCATCAACAGGAAACAACCTGTGCCGTAGGTATTTTTAGCCTGTCCAACCTCTACACACATTTGCCCAAATAATGCCGCTTGTTGATCACCAGCGATGCCAGCGATAGGAATTCCAACTTCTTGACCACTAATAGTGTGTGTGTATCCATAAACCTCAGATGAGCTACGCACAGTTGGTAGCATTACTTTTGGAATGTTTAAAGCTTGAAGTAACTCATCATCCCATTCTAAGGTTTCTATATTAAACAGCATAGTACGTGAAGCATTGGTATAATCTGTCACGTGAACTTGACCATTGGTTAATTTCCAAATCAACCACGTATCGACTGTACCAAACAAAAGCTCACCGCGCTCTGCACGCTCACGGCTGCCCTCAACACGATCCAAAATCCATTTTATTTTTGTTGCTGAAAAATATGGATCGATGACTAAGCCCGTTACTTTTCGAACATAATCATCCCAACCATCTTGATGTAATTGATTACAAATTTCATTGCTTTGACGGCTTTGCCAAACAATAGCATTATAAATTGGCTTACCAGTTTTCTTGTCCCAAATGATCGTGGTTTCACGTTGGTTAGTAATCCCGATTCCAGCAATTTGGTCACTTGAAATACCAGCTTGTGCTAGCGCCTCAACCCAAACTGCACTTTGAGTTGCCCATATTTCCATAGGATCATGCTCAACCCAACCTGGTTGTGGGTAGATTTGCGTGAACTCACGCTGAGCAATACTAATAACATTTGCATCGTGATCCAACACGATTGCACGTGAACTCGTTGTACCTTGGTCAAACGCAACCACATATTTTTTTTGACTATCTGTAGAGATCATGACACACCTATCCAGACTTGCCTTATATAACAGACCAATAAATTAAATGCCCGTTAAAACGGGCAAAAATACTGCAATAAAGCAACGACTTCTGTATTAAATAAAAAACTTGGCAGATTATATGCAAAATTGTTCGAAAACGAAAATTCTTTCTTTAACTTTGAACCTCAATACGATGAATAGCGCCAATTTTAAAGATTACTCACAATAACAACCTTATTTTATGCCATACTAATTATAGAAATAATAGGATCATAGATATGAAAAAAACCAATTTATTCATTATCGTTACAAGTGCACTTGTGATCACTGCATGTCAAAGTACACCACACAAATTTAACGGCGTGACGGGCTATCAAATAGAAAATAAAACAACAACTTCAGCCACGATTGCTTACACCCTTGCAGCACGTACCAATCAAGATTTAGATCAAAAGAAATTACAACATGCGTGCAATCAAGTTTTAGGCGTAGGAAAAACTTATAAAATTTCAATACTCAGTGTTAATGAAATTATGAATCCTACACAACAAGAACAATACGGTGTAAAACTTGGAAATAGTCGTGCAACTTTTGGACTTTCTAATTCACCTGATTTCAATAACAGTGAAGGATATGCAACACGCCAAGCACTTGAGGCACGTCCGACTACACTTAAAGTCATTCGCTATACTTGTTCTGAATAAATAATAAAGATGGATGTATAAGTTTCTATTTAGGTTTATACATCCTATATATTTTATATCTTCAAGACATCATGAATCGATAGATCTTTATCGAAAACCGACTTTGCAAATGGGCATAAAGGAATGACCTTAATGTTGCGACCTCTTGCAAAAGTAACTAACTCATTTAAAAGTTTTCGACCTAATCCTTGCCCTCGAAATTGATCATTCACATCAGTGTGATCAATAATTAGCATTGTATACCCAGCCCATGTGTAAGCCATTTCAGCAGCTACTGTTTCACCGTTGAACAGCTTAAATATCCCATGTTTATTATCATCAACCTGTTGAATATTCATTTTCTTTCCTTTTGAAGATTATTTCTATTTCAACTGAATGTTTGAGCATGAGTAAGAAGGAAATAGTGTTGAGATTTAATAGTCTCAACACTGATTATTTTTAGATTAAACATTATTTATTTTGTGCGGTAAAAACTCACATTTCTAAACTCTTTGGATTCATCCAAGTCAGGCCAAGTCGTTGCGCTGCGCTCATCAATTTTCAGATATCGAGGATGGCTGAAATTTTTAACTCGGCTATCAGCAACCCAAACTTCAGGTGCGAACTTAAGAAATTCATCCAAAAAGAAACGATTGCATTGGTCATACAGCACGTCTGCAGCGAGCAATACATCCACTTGCTCGGATTTATATAAATCATCCAAATATTCAAGTTCAACATCATTCAACAAAGCATTTTCACGACATGACGCAAGACTTACCAGATCAATATCACAACAGATCACACGCTTCGCACCTGCCATTTTTGCAGCAATTGCAACTACACCCGAACCTGCACCAAAATCTAAGACCACTTTATCTTTAACATGATGTGGCTCAGCGAGTAACCACTGTGCCATCGCTAAACCAGATGCCCAACAGAAAATCCAATACGGCGTCTCATTCCAAATACGACGAATCACCTCATCATCCAAACGATCAGTTGGAAAAACTGGTGGGATCAACCATAATGATATAGGTGTTTCAGGAAGCTGCTGTGCTAGTAGATCCGTATTTGGGATGACTTCATGTAATGCTTGAAGCAATTGTTCAGGGGCTTTCGCAAATTGAAATGTACAACTCATATATCTTTAATTCTAAAAAACCCCTCTTATCGAGGGGCTATTAATCTTTAAACTAATGCTTTTTCAGCAGCTTCAACAGTTTGACGAATCAACGTGGTAATCGTCATTGGCCCTACACCACCTGGAACAGGAGTATAAGCAGAAGCAATCTCTTCAATTCCCACTAATTGAATATCACCGACACCACCGCCATCACGCGGGTGGAAACCTGCATCTACAACAACTGCACCTTGCTTGATCCAGTCTTTTTGAATCAACTCAGCTTTACCCACCGCACCTACAATAATATCTGCTTGTTTTACCAATTCAGCTAAGTTTTGAGTACGTGAGTGGCAAATGGTCACTGTCGCATTCGCCTGTAATAACATCATTGCCATTGGTTTGCCTAAAATCGCTGAACGACCGACCACAACTGCATGTTTACCCGCGATCTCGATCTTGTTTTCTTGCAAGATTGTCATAATACCCGCAGGTGTCGCAGAACCATATGCCGCTTCACCCATAGCCATACGACCAAAACCTAAGCAAGTCACGCCATCCACATCTTTAGCTAATGAAATGGCATCAAAACATGCTCTTTCATCAATTTGTTCAGGCACTGGATGCTGCAACAAAATACCATGCACATCTGGATTAGCATTTAATTTTTCAATCTCAGCCAATAATTGCTCTGTTGTGGTTTCTTTTGGAAGCTCAACTTTAAGTGAATCCATACCAACACGACGACATGCATTGCCTTTCATGCGCACATACGTTGCTGACGCACCATCATCACCAACTAAGATTGTTGCCAAAATTGGGGTACGCCCCGTTTTTGCTTTTAAAGCTTCTACACGTACTAACAAATCAGCTTCGATTTGTTTTGCTAATGCACGACCGTCTAAAACCAATGCCACAGCGCATCTCCAAAGTGGGTATGAATCAATTATGCAAATAATACATGATAATTTGAGCAATATTCTTTTAGATGTTGTTTTTATGCGCATATTCACTATAAACACTATTGTTTTTTTTCTAAAGGTTGCTAATATGTGCATCACCAAGAGATGGCGGGGTGGCAGAGTGGTCATGCAGCGGACTGCAACTCCGTGTACGCCGGTTCGATTCCGACCTCCGCCTCCATTGGTAAAGCCCGAGTGGTGAAATCGGTAGACACAGGGGATTTAAAATCCCCCGCCCACAAAGCGTGCCAGTTCGAGTCTGGCCTCGGGCACCATTTTTCAACTAATGAAATATGGTGCAAATAAAAATCCAGCGTAAGCTGGTTTTTTTATGTCTAAAATTTAAGACAAGCATAAAAAAGCCAAGGTCATAGACTTGGCTTTCCAAAACTTTTAAAAATTTAAGCCACTTGCTGCCCTGTTTTCACTGGCAATAAATTTTTATCCAAACTCAATTGATAGCCTCGTGATTTATCAATCACATATTCAGGCTTTTTGATCGAATCTACATAAATCCACTGTGATTGGACTTGAGTTTCATCAAATTGGACAATTAAATATCCTCTTTGATTTAAATTGCAGTAATTCAACTCATCAATTAACGTTGTGAATGCAAACTCAAACTGCTGTAATTGGTCTAGCGGAATATTTAAATATTTTTCCAGCCCAGGTGAAGAAACCGAACTTGTTGCCAATTCAACACCAACAAACACCCCATCCTTACTGTATAAATTGGATGACCATGCATTATGAGTATCTCCTGCTAGAACAACCACCTTTTTCTTTAATTGTGCCAAAGTTCCATACACAATCTCTCGTTCAGCAAAATAACCATCCCATGCATCTAAGTTATAAGGTGCAACCGTCAATACACGCGCTTTATCTTGTGCTGTTAACGTCGGATCACCTTGTATTAAACGCAGTTTCAATTTTACTAATTCGGTGATTTGGGCATTCATTTTATTTAAAGTATCAAGACTTGGATTACCAGCTGTAATTTCAGCTAAAGCCTGTAACAACTCTGCTGGCACAAACATTTTGGTCATGAGAATTTGTTGCCCCAAAACATCCCAAGTTGCATTTGAGCTTTGTATTACACCGACAATATTTTTCTCTTTATTGCCTAACAACCATTCTCTCTGAGTTTCCCCCATGATTGTTCGAGTAGAATTAAACAGAGCGGCTTGAAACGCAACTGCGTCTAATTTTCCTGTCATTGGATTTATAAATTTCCCATAGTCCAACTGTTCATCACGCGCAATAATACGAGTGTCCAACATCATCAAATTAACTAAACCACCAAAATTAAACTGTCGATAAATCTTAATATGTTGGTTGTCTACAGGACGAATCGGCATCCATTCAAAATAAGCTTGCAATGCTGCTAACTTTCTTTCAGAGAATTTACCTTCATTCTTTGCATTTGCTGTTTCTTCAGTATGATTTTCAGCACCTTCTCGCCATGCATCATTTGCTAATTCGTGATCATCCCAAATAACAATAAATGGATGACGATGATGCAAGGACTGTAGATCCTTATCTTTACGATAGAGTGCATAACGCTTGCGATAATCATCCAACTTAATAATTTCTTTATTATTGTCTGCAGCAAGCGTACGTCCTAATTTAGCGGCATCCTCTGCTGCATAGCCATCCGCGCCATATTCATAAATATAGTCGCCCAAATGAATGACAACATCGACATCTTGCTTAGCCATTTCACGGTACACATAGAAATATCCTGCTGGATAATTCGAACATGAACACACTGCAAAACTGACTTTAGATGTACTGGTTGGCAAAGTCTTGGTTTGCCCAATAGGTGAAATCTTATCGCCAAAGCTAAAACGATAAAAATAGCTTTGATTTGATTTTAATCCAGTTGCATCTACCTTTACAGTAAAGTCTTGCGCAGCAGCAGTAGTGACTTTATCAGTTTTAATGATTTGCTTGAATTGCTGATCTAACGCAATTTCCCAAGTGACTTGCAACCGTGCGCTGCTATCGCTTGGTGTTAAGCGTGTCCACAAAATCACGCGATCCTGTAGTGGATCACCGCTGGCAACGCCATGTTCAAAATTAACTTGTAATGTCGCTGTTTCTTGATCTGAACTGTCATTACATCCTGTAAACCCCGCAGATAAAGACAAAGCCCCAAAACCGAATAAACTTTTTTGAATGAGTTCCCGTCGTGAAATTTTTGCTGTCATTTGGATAACTACCTTAATTTTATTACTTTAAATAATTAAAACTAAGTTGCTTAAATGAAAGTTTGATCTCAGTTTGATGAAATAATCATGAAAATTATATGACAATGCTTAATTTTTATCTGATAAACACATGAATTGATTGAAAAGAAAGCAATTAATACTTTTTACTCTTGCCAAGTTTTAAAGTCTCCTCTATTATTGCGCACATGCCCGAGTGGTGAAATCGGTAGACACAGGGGATTTAAAATCCCCCGCCCACAAAGCGTGCCAGTTCGAGTCTGGCCTCGGGCACCATTTTTCAACTAATGAAATATGGTGCAGATAAAAATCCAGCGTAAGCTGGTTTTTTTATGTCTAAATTTTAAAACAATCATAAAAAAATGCCTTAATTAAAATTAAGGCATTTATACTTCTCAATCGAATAAATTCTATTCAACCCTAATAATCTTACCATTTTCATCATGATGCAGCGTGGTTACTTTTTGTTGGCGACCAACTTGAATTTCTTGCTCAGGCAACTCAAAATAACGTGCATAATCAGGTAGTGCTTTTTCAATTGCATGCTTATCATGAACTCTCTTTGAAGGTAAGAGTCCCCATAGTAATAATGCAATTGCACACATAAATAACGCCGTAACGCCGTGCTCAAGACCCTGACTGAATGCAGCCATTAAGCGTTGTGCAATATGTGTCTTTTGTAGTTCAACCAGCACCCAAACTAAGATAAATGGTCGCCATAATAGCAGCCAACCCGCCCACATCATTGCTGTTGTGGTCGTAGAAAAATAACGCTTATGCCATGGGAGTTGGCGACGTACATCGATAATCAAACTATTTGCTTTCATTTCTAGTCTCAGCAAAATGAATCTTGCGACTCAGCGAATTCCACGATCTGGGCTAATCCAACGGGCGCGTTTTTCATCACCACGCAACAGTACCTTTGGAAAGGCGACGATTGTAGCAGTAATCGTAATTAACCAAAACACAAATGGGTACCAAATCATCCAATAATAATTTTTCCCTAGGCTTGGCTCATAACGACTATCCATCCATTTGCTTAAAGCAAACTGAATTAAACAGGTCGCACCTAATAAAATTCCGCTACCATATGGTAAAAAAGGTGAACTAACGATAGCAAGGGCTGGGATTGTAAATACAAAATGTAACAACCACATGACAGCCATAATCAGCATCAAATATGACCATACTAATGTTAAGCAAAGCTCTAGCATTAATGGCCAGAGAAAATTAAGTTTTGGTTTAAAGAACACATCAATATTCTTTATCAGAACTTGTGCCCCACCCATCGCCCAACGTAAACGCTGTTTCCACAAACCATTGAAAGTCTCAGGCATCAAAATCCAAACCAGAGCATTTGGCTCAAAACGAACATCCCAACCTGCGCGTTGTAATTTCCAAGTGATATCAATATCTTCCGTCAACATATTTGGAGACCAATAATCAACTTGATGTACGGCACTTTTACGAAATGCAGTAATTACACCTGATACTGTGAATAAACGACCAAAAGTACGTTGTGCACGTTTAATCATGCCAACAATTGAAGAGAACTCACCAACCTGAATACGTCCCAATAGGGTTGAACGTGTACGAATACGTGGATTACCCGTAACTGCTGCAACTGTTGAGTCTTCTAGAAAATGACGCATCATCCATTTAGCAGCATGAGGATCTAGTAACGCATCACCATCAATACCAATCAAGAACTCAGCATCAGTCATTAAACTGCCCGCTTGCAGTCCCATCGCTTTACCTTGGTTTTGAGCAAGATGCACAACACGTAATTTTTCATGCTGCGCCGCGAGACGATCCAGCACTTCGCCCGTGTTATCAGAACTACCATCATTAATCGCAATCACTTCAAAGTTTGGATAATCTAATTGCAAAGCATGACTAATGGTTTCTTCTGCATTATCACCCTCGTTAAAACAAGGAACGAGTACAGCAACTTTAGGATATTCAGGCAAAGTTGCTGGCTGCTGATATGGAGGATCTTGGCGCTCTTTCCAGTAGAAAATAATTGCCCCTACCATCCATAAATAAGACATAAATAATGGATAGTAAAACACAAACTTAATGGCATAAGCCCATAATAAAGCAATTATACTCATCGACACATTACTCCGTTATGGTACTAATTGTGATGATTTTAAAGTAAAAGCCTTACGCATAGTTTCTACATCTGGGTGTTCTTTAATCGGATCGTCAGGATAATATGCAATGTGCATCGCACCTTGTTGATAAAGCGACTTAATTGTTGCTGCCATTTCTTCAGAAGGAATCTTCTGATCATTACGCCAGTTAATCGCTTGTAGCTCCATCACTGTCTTTTTAATCCCGTTTGGATATTGTTTCACCCGATTCATAATATCCGTATAAAATTTTTCGGGATTATCCGATTGCTCCATATAAGGCATTGCCATTATTGCAGTGAAATCATAACGTCTTAATGACTCTTCTAAAGACTGTGCATACCAATTTTCGGCATACGGGTTAAGGGCAACTTGCGCATACAAATTACGTGCAGTCATCAAATAAGGCTGATATTGACGCACCTCACCTGCTAGCTCCATTGCAAAATCATCTAGGGTACGCGTTTTATAAGCAGTCCATTTCTGTAACTTGTCGTCATTATTTCGTATTTTAGCCAGATCCGTTGGCAAACCTTGTTTCGCATAAGCAGCAAGTGCTTGAGGGCTTGCATCTTCATAATCAGATAATGTCACATCATCATGAAATAACAGACCATCAAATGGCGTTGATTTTGCAAGATCTTGGTAAATCTCTTTAATGGTTTGTCTTGCTTTTGGGGAATATGGGCTTAAGCGGATATATCCCATATTCAAATGCTCGCCCGCTTTTGCTTGTTGCGTGACAACCAAATCCTTTGACACTGGATCTGATTTAGGTAACTCCCATGCAAGTAAAGGCATCCAAGCATACAAACGCTGTACTGGCGTACGTGTTTGAATTTGCCAAGCTACTCGGTTAAATAAATCCGCACGCATTGGAATATGACGATTTGGGAAATACACCATATCAGCAGAACCATTTGCATCAGGATCTGAGAATGCTTGTAAGTAAACTGTCTTTACTCCCATCCCATTGATACGATCTAACAGATTACCTAAATTGCGTTCCTGTTGTTGTGGGTCTGGATCATAGATGTAATCTAAATCCACATGCATGATCTTTTGTGGACGATTATTATCGTTTAAATTCAGTTCGCGGTTCTTAATTTCTTGTGCCAAGGCATTGGTTGACATATTTCCTTGAATTAAAATACGCCCCATATTTTGGATCGATTGTTTGGCATGATCAGCGCCATCATCCAAAGTAATGGTAATCGGCATACCCAATTGTTTAGAAATTTGAACTAATTGCATATTATAGCGACCATAAGGCCAAACCATGACACGTGGTGAACGTAAACCATGTGCCTGTAGTAATTCATTATTTTTCTTTAGATCTTGATAAACACGTGCTTGATAATTTGCATCACTTTCATAGGTTTTCGTATTTGAATCATAGATACGAGTAATTGCTGCTGGTTCTGAATTACCTTGAGGGTTTGCGTTTACTCCTCGATGCAAATGGTAGCTATGACTTGCAATCTCAACAAAGCCACTATTTTGCATTTCTTTGAGTTCATTCCAACTCAAAATTTTATTGCGCGTAATCTCTTCCCCACCAAAATCTACTTTCTGATTAGCTTTTGGTTCTAACCAAGAACCGACAACTGCTAATACAACTGGAATTTTTTTCGCACGTACAATGGGATAAGCATTTTGATAAAAAGACTGATAACCATCATCTACTGTCAATAACACAGGTTTAGTTGGTAAAGTATATTTGCCCTGATGTGCTTTAATCAGTTGATCGACATTGATAAAGTGATAACCATTATTTTGTAACCAATCGATGTGCTCGCTGAATTGTTGTGCTGTTACAGCATAACTTGGGATGAGTGCATCTTTATGGTCGGTAATTTCATGATAACCAATGACGGTTAACGTTGTCGCATCAATTTTGGAATTTTCTGCAAAAGTTGCTGTAGTCGCAACTAAACCAATCATTAGACCTAAAAATGTTTTTAAGGTCGGAGACACTAAACGTGTTGTCATAGAGATATCTTCTCAATATTCGAAAATGGCTGAGCGCGAATCATGCATGAATCATCTTACAATTTGTGGACAAATAAGATTTTTAGCGAGTCAGAGCTGGGAGCAAGGATTGTATTTATAATTTTAAAAACTGAAAATAATCTTAAAAAAATATTTTATAAATTTTATCGCAATATACATCAATATTTTAGCAATATGTGATTAGGTTCCTAACACGATACGTATTAAGAACCTAATGAGCTAAATATAAAAGCTTAATATTGAATGAGCTGAAAATTTGGATGCTCAGAAAGTTGTTGTAAATAATAACGTTCTTTTTGATAAAAATATTTATATAAGCGATTTACCCATTCACCACGACGGAAAGTCTGAATCTTTTTATTCACGCCATCATATTGTAGCAAGACGACATTCCCTTCTAATGGAGATAATAAGGTAATCTGATAGTCAGGATGTGAATGCTGATGTGAAGGACTCAGCTCTCGGAGAATCTCGACCTTGTTCTCTCCATCCATCCAATAATGTTTATCAATCAATGCTTTTTCATTGACCCAAAAACCATTTTCAGCGCCATTATAAGTATTAATCAAGAAAAAATTGTGTAATTCTTTTAATAGCTCAGAAGCGGTAATATCCAAATAATCATTCATAGCTGCCTCACTCACTCAAATTTTTGGTGCTCGTTAACACAAGCATAGATTTTTTATAATTTACCTCGCCATGTTTATGAATCTGCTGATCATGGATGGCAACATTAAAAGCAATTTTTCCAAAAGGTAAATTAACATCACATTTTTTATAAAAACTTTGATTTAGAATACATTGCTCTTTCTTTAAAAGATATACAGAACCGTCTATAGAATCAATAATTTTAAGCAGATTGTTGCAAAAAGCAGATTAAAATAAAAATATTAAAAATCAATATATTAGAATTAAATCATTTTTTTGATTTGTATTGTTTTTGTACTTTTTTTTGCAAAGCATGAATTAAGCAATCAAATCAATGCCATCATACTTTGCATCATTGAGACTAAATCACTCGTCGCGAGTTTTAACATCAAATAATTCAATTTCAAAAATCAGATTTGAATTTGCTGGAATAATTTTTCCCATTTTGCGTTCGCCATAAGCTAAATGTGCAGGTACGATTAATTTACGCTTCCCACCAACGCGCATTCCCATGATGCCTTGATCCCAACCTTTGATTACTCGTCCAGTACCGATCACCGTCTCAAAATAATTCCCGCGGTCAATTGAAGAATCGAACTGAGTACCATCTTCTAACCATCCCGTATAGTGTGTTGTGATTAAAGCACCTTTAACAGCTTCTTTACCTTCACCCACTTTTAAATCAATAATTTGTAATTCAGCGCTCATTTTTTACTCCCAACCTGATTTATTGCAATTGTAACCATTGAATATCGACTTGACCTTTATCGCTCAGCAAAGTCCACTCTCCATCCATAATATTAAGCTGTAATTGCATCGTGCGTTCACATAAGCCTTCAAGTGCCTGTGTAGTCTGAGATGCTAATTGCCAAACTTCCACATTACTCAAAGTCTTAATCTTGGTATTTTTTTGCCACCAATCAGCAGCTTGTGAGCCATAGGTAATCACAGCCACTTTTTTACAGCGAGCACTGGCTTTTTTCACTTTATCTTCAGATGGACAACCGACTTCAATCCAATTTTCTAAAAGCCCTGTTAAATCTTTTTGCCATAACGCAGGCTCATCCGTTTCAAACAAATCTTTGGTGAATTCTAATCGTTCATCGGCATAACGTGCGTAAGCAAGAATACGAACCATCAAACGTTCAATAGTCTCTGACGGATGTAAGGCAAGTGTTAGCTGATAATCTGCATAGATATGCTGATCCATATTGGCAATATTCAGATCTGCCTTATATATTGTTGCTTTTAGCGCCATAAAAAATACTCTTAAATACGGTGTACTCAAATTTGGCGCTAAGCATACTCTATTTTATTACAGAAAATATCGGCTTTAATCATTTTGAGCATCAGTTAGATCAAGACGACAATTTAATAATTGTGTTTCAAACCCCAACCAATCTTGTTCGGATTGGCAAATAATTTCAATTCGATTATCAATACTCTCTTCAGCAGACTTATAGTTAAATTGTTGAGGATTAAAGTTAAAACTTTTCCAACCTTGATCCGTATTAAATATGCCTTTGATGCGGACCCAATTTTGTTGCGTACACAACAAATCTAACAGTTCAAAAAATTTAAATTGCCAGCGTTTAGGCAATTTCCAACCTGCAACGGTATAACCTTGAGCCGTTTCTACATAATGATATGGAAGTTGTTTTATTTCTAACAGAGGCTCAATAGCCTGTGTCTGTTGTAACTTGAGTAAAGGTTGGATCTTACGTTGTACAGGTTGTTGCACAATATCAATCTGAGACAATTCAATTTTGCCACACTCAACTTCAATCCAATGCTGGACATAAGTGTCATATTCTTGTTTTAAAGCTGCATAAGCTTGATGATCTGCTACTGACATACAATCAATATGCGAGAGGACTACGATTTGTGCAGATTTCAGTTGATCGGTATATAAGTTCTGTTTAACCCAATCTTCATCATGTAGACGACTCCCATCTACAACAATCACCAAAGCACGCATTGCTAAACTACTTTGCCAATGTGGCTCGGTCAGTTGTTCCAATAATTGTGCAGGATGACCTAAACCCGTCGGTTCGATAAATAAACGATCAGGTTTACTTTCACTGAGTAAGCGAGCCAGTGCAATTTGCATAGGAAGTTGACTGCTACAACACAAGCATCCACCAAGTAGTTCTTTGACAGCATATCCTTGTTGTTGGGTAATCAGGTGTTGATCAACACCTATTTGCCCAAACTCATTCATTAGAACAGCCCAAACTTCGTTTTCAGGCTTTTGGGTTAATAAATGCTGTAATAGCGTTGTTTTACCTGCACCTAAAAAACCAGAAATTATGTGAGTAGAAACAATTTTGGGAGCAATAAACTTCACGATTTACTCGCATTAAAAATTTGTTTCATTCTAAAGAGAAAAATATGCGAAATAAAATAAAGAATAAAATTTATGAAATAATTCAATTAAAACAAAAATAGAGAGAATCCAATCACAAAATTAATCTAAAAATACTATTTAAAATTAAAATATAAATGTTTTATCCAATTATTAAACTATTTGCAAAAGAAAGCTCATGTTTAAAACACGTAAAATTTTAGGGTAATAACTGACGAAATACTCAACTGCATTATTCGGGAAAAAAGCTTTGAACTCACCATAAAGCTGTGCAGCAAGCGTTTTGTTGTGTGCCATAACAATCGTTGGACGCTGTGTTTGTGCAATCACATTCGCCATCGTATAGGTTTTACCAGAACCCGTCACTCCAAGTAGTAACTGATTACGAAGACCATGCTCAATGCCATTAACTAACTTCTCAATCGCTTGTGGTTGATCACCAGCAGGTTGATAATTGGTGACTAATTCAAAAGGTTGGTTTTCGCTCACAAGAATACCCTTTTCAATCGATG
>NZ_LBMZ01000077.1:0-16984 GCF_001005525.1 Acinetobacter sp. AG1
AAACTATTATTATTTAATTTTTATAACGAAATTTAAATAACTATAAATCTATGCTTATTGATATACTTTTATAATGCCTTCCATAAGAACTTAGCGCGTTATGTTTATAAAACAAATCATTTCTACTTTAATTTTTGCTACCTTTCCTATTTATTGTTTTGCTCAACTTCCACAAGATGCAAGGCATGCAGGTGGTATAGCCGTCATTCCACTTTCATCAACGACTACCCAAGTTTTCTATGAGAAAAAACCGATTCTAATTGCACAAGAAGGAACTCAACGATACGCTATTTTTGGAATTCCTCTTTCTACACCATTAGGAACGTTAAGCCTAACAACTAATGCTATGCCCATACAGATTGAAATACTGCCATATCAATATGCTGAACAGCACCTCAATGTAAAGAACCAAGACTATGTTAATCCGAATCAAAATCAACTTGATCGATATGCTTCGGAAGCAAAAGAACAAAATGAGATTTATAATTCCTTCAGTCAAAGCCATTGGACTAAATTTCCAACTTTTATTCCACCAACAGTAGGCAAGTTTAGTAACTCATTTGGACGCAAACGTTTTTTTAATAATGAAGAACGCGCCCCACATTCAGGTCTAGACATTCCAGCACCAATTGGCCAAAAAATTGTAGCGCCAGCAGATGGAATTGTCGTTCAAATTGGTGATTATTTTTTCAATGGTAAGACTGTTTTGATTGATCACGGTCAAGGTTTAATCAGTATGTTCTGCCATCTCAGTAAAATTGAGGTTTCAAAGGGGCAACACATTACTCAAGGTGAACTTTTAGGTTTAGTTGGAAATACAGGTCGAGTGACTGGTCCACACCTTCACTGGGGAATGAGTTTAAATGATGCACGGGTAGACCCACAATTATTACTGAAATAAAAACTATGTCGATAAAAAAAGTGATCTAAACAAATAGATCACTTTTTAGTTAAACTTAATAATTAAGTATTAATCAGCTTCTACAATTTCAAAGCCGTGTGTGATTTCCACACCACCATCAGACAACATTTTGCTCGCAGAACAATATTTTTCTGCTGAAAGCTCAACTGCTTTTTCAACTTGCTTAGCTTTAACAGCTTTACCGGTTACCACGAAATGTAAGTGAATTTTTGTAAACACCGCAGGAATAGAATCAGCTCTCTCCGCTTTTAACTGGCATACAACATCGGTCACATCTTGGCGTGATTTCTTTAAAATAGTCACAATATCAAACGAAGCACACCCACCAAGTCCCATTAAAATCAACTCCATAGGACGTGGTCCACGGTTTTCACCACCATACTCAGCAGAACCATCCATCACTACACTGTGACCACTTTCTGATTTCGCTTCAAAAGCAACATTCTCTAACCAATGTACACTTGTTTGCATTGCAACTACCCGAAAAACGTTATAAATTTACTCTAGTTCTTGTACACTAACATAAAATGAGTTGATAAGGAATTTCATCTCTTCTGTGTAGAAAAGGCTCCATGGGGCCTGTGCGATCGGTTTTATCCAAATTCGGAAATTTTAAGCATGACTTCAAATTTTTCACATCTTAGCACTGATGCTTTGTCTCCAGGTCAATTACCTGAATCAGTTAAAGCATTGCTAAAACGTGCTCATATTAATAGATACCCTAAACGCACCACGATTGTTGACGCTGGAACGGAATCAAAATCACTGTATTTAATATTAAAAGGTTCAGTGTCAATCATATTACGTGAAGATGATGAGCGTGAGATTGTTGTTGCATATCTCAATCCTGGTGATTTCTTTGGTGAAATGGGGCTGTTTGAAAATAACCCTCAACGTACCGCAGAAGTACGTACTCGAGATGTTTGCGAAATTGCAGAAATCTCATATGAAAATTTCCACGAACTAAGCAAGCAATACCCTGACCTGAGCTATGCTGTATTTGCTCAGCTTGTTCGCCGTCTGAAGAATACAACACGTAAAGTCACTGACTTAGCATTTATCGATGTATCTGGTCGTATTGCTCGTTGTTTAATTGACTTATCTGCGCAGCCTGAGGCAATGATTCTACCAAATGGTCGTCAGATTCGTATTACACGTCAAGAAATTGGTCGTATTGTGGGTTGTTCACGTGAAATGGTTGGTCGTGTTTTAAAAACACTTGAAGATCAAGGCATGATTCAAACTGATGGTAAAGCAATTTTAATTTTCGATACTTCTTTAGATGATAACGCATTTTCTGAAGATGAATTTGATGATGAGGATTAATCCCCCTCTAGCTTTAAGCTAATTTCAAAGCCAGTGCAAACCACTGGCTTTAATTTTATCCAGATAAAGCTAAACTATTTAGCTTTTCATCAATTCTGCTTACATAATTACTATGATTATAGAGATAATCAGAATATAAAGCCTTTCGAACTTTTTTTATAATTCTTGTTAATCATGGGTATATTTATAAGATACTGATTTGGAGCAAATAAGTATGAAAAAATTGGCTTTAAGCCTTTGTGCAATGACTGTAATAACGATTTCAGGTTGTGCATCATTTGCAGATATGGCAGGTGCTGACAGTGCCACATTAAATGCTCAGTCTGCTCAAAGCTTTGCAAAGATGACACAGGAAGCTCGTGCCAAGAATCAATTGGATATGAGCTCTAGTACTTATCAACGTATTAATTCAGTATTTTTGCGCTTAAAACCGTATGCTGACCAAATGAACCAAACCGGTCAACGTTTTGATTGGCAGTTAGCAGTACTAAAATCAGATACTGTAAATGCCTATGTAGCGCCAGGTGGGAAAGTCGTTTTCTATACGGGTATTGTGAATAAGCTGAATTTGACCAATGATGAAATCGCAGCAATTATGGGACACGAAATGACCCATGCCTTAGAAGAGCATGCCAAAAGTAAAATTGGTGCACAAGCACTTACAAACTTAGCGATTGGTATTGGTACGACTTATGCGGGTGCGAATATTGGTGAAGCAGGTAATGCGGCAATTGCTTTAGGTAGTCAAATTGGTATTGGTTTACCATATTCTCGTAATTTAGAAAGTCGCGCTGATTTTGGTGGATTAATGCTGATGGCCAAAGCGGGATATAATCCAAATGCAGCAATTAGTCTTTGGGAAAAAATGGATCGTCTAGATGGTGCTGGTGGTGCATCATTCTTATCAACTCACCCATCAAATAGTCAACGTATTGGTGATATGCGTAAAAATTTACCTGCTGCTCTGGCAGTTTATAATAAACGTCGTTAATTTAGCCAAAGCCATTAGATCTCATTTTAGAGATTTAATGGCATATCCTTTAGCTGTCTTATATACAAAAACTCTAATTTATCTCAGCAATTTTTGAATCCGTTTCAACAGTCTGATTAATCCCTATCAGCTTTTGAATTTTCCCCGTTTGCGGAGCAATCACAGGGACCTCCATTTTCATTGCTTCCATAATTGCAATTGCCTCACCTTGGTGTACATGATCATTTTCTTGAACTTTCCATACGGTGATTACACCACTAATCGGTGCTAAGACATTATTATTACTTGGGTTATGATCAGAATCATTTGGTTTCTGATTTGGTGGTTGTGTCCCAACTAAACTAAAAAATCCATTTGGTAAGCCAATCTGATGCAACTTTCCATCTATTTCAATTGGATAACGTTGTAATTCAGCTTGATTGCTCAGTTTACTACGTGAATAGTGAGGATAATCATGGCGACTATCTTGTTCAATCCAACGTGTATGTACTTTAAATTCATCAATAAAGTCAGCATCTGACAAGATCGCACGATGAAATGGCAATACTGAAGCAATGCCCTCTATTTCAAAATGGGCAAGCGCCCTTTTAGCCCGTTGAATTGCAATCTTGCGAGTTGCACCAGTCACAATTAATTTCGCAATTAAAGAATCAAAATGACTTGAAACAACACTTCCAGTCATCACTCCCGTATCAAGACGAATACCAATTCCTGATGGTGGGTGAAAACGAGTAAGCTGTCCAAATGCTGGGATGAAACCACGTGCTGGATCTTCCGCATTAATTCGGAACTCAATTGCATGTCCTATTGGTTTTGGCATTTCTTGAATCGAAAGTGGTTGACCTAAAGCAATTCGAATTTGTTCGACAACCAAGTCTAGACCCGTAGTTTGTTCAGTAACTGTGTGCTCGACTTGTAGACGTGTATTAACCTCTAAGAATGAAAGTTGACCCTTTTGGCTAAGTAAATATTCGACTGTACCTGCTCCGATATAATCAGCAGCGCGGCAAATTGCAATAGCAGATTGCACTAACTGAGCTTCAATATGCTCATTGATAAATGGCGCAGGGGCTTCCTCGACTAGCTTTTGATTACGGCGTTGTAAAGAACAGTCTCTCGTTCCTACGACGACAATATGTCCCTGTTGATCAGCAATAATTTGTGCTTCCAAATGCCGCGGCTTATCTAGATATTGTTCAACAAAACATTCTCCTCGACCAAAAGCAGCGAATGCTTCTCGCACAGCCGATTCATATAAATCGGCGACTTCATTCAATTGCCAAGCAACTTTTAAACCACGTCCACCACCGCCATAAGCAGCTTTTATCGCAATCGGCAGACCATACTGTTTCGCAAAATCCAAGGCTTCTTGAGCTGATTGAAGTGGTTGTTCAGTACCATGAACCAAAGGTGCATTTACCGACTGTGCAATCTTACGCGCTTGTATTTTGTCACCAAGTTTATGGATAGTTTCAGGAGATGGTCCAACCAAAATCAGCCCCGCATCCATCACAGCTTGGGCAAATTCGGCACGTTCTGATAAAAAACCATAACCAGGATGAATCATGGTCACTTGGGCTTTATATGCAATATCAATAATTTTATTGATATCTAAATAAGTTTGCTGTGCTGTTTGTCCTGATAATGCCCAAGCTTCGTCTGCAAGTTGAACATGCAAACTGGCAATATCATCATCTGCATAAATAGCCACTGATGTAATATCCATATCCTTACAAGCGTGAATAATGCGTACAGCAATTTCTCCACGATTCGCAATCAGTAGCTTATGTTTCTTATGCATCTTTTTTTACATCCATGAAATCAGAAATTTTACGAAATTGAATATGGCAACCAGCAGGAATCTGTGCAATTAAGTCCAAATGATATAAGGCAACTGCTGCGATCACAGGATAACCACCTGTAATAGGATGATCATTCATAAATAATACAGGCTGACCATTTGGAGGAATTTGCAAAGCACCTGTACAACAACCTTCGCTCGGTAATTCTTGCTCGAATTGTCGCGTTAAAGGCTGATCACCCACTAATTTCAATCCAATTCGATTACTCTCTGTGCTCACTAACCAAGTTTGTTTAAACAATAAATCAAGGCTTTCTTCGGCAAACCAATCTGTACGTGGCCCTAACACAAGATCTATCTCAATAATCTCATCTCGTTTAGGTAATTTAATCGGTATTATATTTAAGCTGACAGGCTGCGTTTTTAATTGGGCAGAATAAATCTCATCACCCACTTGAATTGGTTTTGTACCCAATTCAGCCAAAGAGTCATAACTGGCACTTTTTAGTACTTGCTTAACGGCGATACCGCCACGTAGCGCAATATAATTACGAATGCCTGCGGTAGGTACAGCAATATAAATTTCATCGCCATAATCTAAAGCGATTGGCTGGTACATCATCACTTTGACTTTATTCGAACCTATATAACTCACCCAGACTTCCGTTTCAGCACCTGTCACAGCCATAACCGTCGGTTCCAAAACTTGTAATCGCACTCCACCATTTAAAACTTCTATGACGGCTGCATTCTTTGGATTACCAACAATTAAGTTTGCCTGACGAAATGCCTTTTGATCCATAGCACCTGCCCGCCCCACGCCTAGCTCAGCTAAATTTTTACGTCCTTCATCTTGAATCAATACTTGTAAGCCACTATTTTTAACGCGTAACACGGCAGGTTTTTCAATCAACTTTTCTTGAGAAAATGTCTGAGCAGGCACACTAATTTGGGTTGGATTATGACTATCATCCTTGAAGATAACATGATCGCTCGGCATTAATAAAGCAGGCTGTTGTCGATGAATATCCCACAATATCTCATCAGTCTGTCCAATCAACTGCCATCCGCCCGGACTATCTTGAGGATAAATACCGCTATATTCGCCTGCTAGCCCTACAGCACCTGCGCTAACTTTTTTACGTGGTGTTGCTAAGCGTGGAATACTCCCAAATACTTGCTCAGGATTGGTCAGATAAGCAAAACCGGGAGCAAAACCAACAAATGCAACTTGCCAATAAGAGTTGGTATGTTTCCGAATGACTTGGTCTGTACTCATTCCTAAATATTCAGCCACATTATTTAAATCAATCCCGTTATAGCGCACACCGATAACGATTTCCTTCCCTTGAAGCAAAGTATTCGGATTAATTTTTTGGCTTGAAATCCATTGGATCAGTATATGCATCTCGACCAATAACGGATCAAAATAAATCAGTATGCTACGTGCCGCAGGAATAAGTTCTTTTATATGAGGATGCTGTGCTTGTTTTAAGCAGTAATGAACCGCCATTGTTTCTTCTAAACTTTCAAACTCAATCAAAAAACAATCTAAATTAACGGATAGAAATCGCATAAATAGCTCGTTTAAAACATTTAAAATTCACTTAAGCACTAAAAGCACGAACTTCAATTTGATTTTCTAACAATACTTGGCGAATCTTTTCTGCCATTTGTACCGCCCCAAAGGTATCACCATGCAAACAAATGGTATCTGCCTGAATCGCTGTGAAATCCCCTTCAATCGACTCAATACCACCGTTCTGAATCATGCTCAGTACACGTTGAGCTACGACTTCTGCATCATGTAAAACAGCACCTTCTAAACGGCGTGAAACTAGTTCACCATTACGATGATAAGCACGATCAGCAAACGCTTCAGAAATAACACCAACTCCCTGCTCACGAGCAAAATTAATTAATGGTGAACCCGCCAATGCAACTAACACTAATTTTTTATCTAAATGCTGTATTGCATCAATCACTGCTTGAGCTTGAGTTAAATTGGTGGCAATTGTGTTATATAAGGCACCATGTGGTTTGACGTAAGTCACTTTTGTTCCAGCGACTTGAGCTAACCCTTGCAGCGCTGAGATTTGATAAAGCACATCTGCATATAATTCATCATAAGATACATCCATATTACGGCGACCAAAACCAACCCGATCTGGATACGAAACATGCGCTCCCACACTGACATTTTGAGCAGCAGCTTGTTTTAAGGTATTTAACATATTGACAGGATCGCCTGCATGAAAACCGCATGCAATATTGGCACTACTCACAATCGCAAGAATCTGTTCATCATTCCCCATTTTCCAAGCACCATAGCTTTCGCCTAAGTCGCTGTTTAAATCAATATGCATATATAAACCTAATGCTGATTTTATGATCCGATAATTGAGTAATATATTCGAAGTGATTACAAAATCACATATTTATCAACACCCATGAACGATGATCTACGATCCAACTGATTGTTATATAGTGAAGAATATAATAATAAGCTTTAAAAATAATTATTGAGCAACAAGCGTTAGAATATGCTTTTTGTGAGTTTTTGCTGAAACCATAATCTGAGCTTCAAAATTAACCTCTCTGACATCAAATTTCATTGAAAGTGAATGCCCTAAATAAATAATTTCAGATAGTTCAAAACGATGAAAATCGATACCGTGATGAATTTGCTTAGAAAGAGCCTTAAATACACTTTCCTTTGCAGAAAAGATCAATGTAGCCGCTATTTCTTGACTTATTCCATTTGCAGTCAATAGCTGAAGTTCTCTTGCAGAATAAACTTTACCCTCTATTCCTAATAAATCTGTCTTTGTCATGATCGGCTCGATATCAATTCCGACCAAGCGAAGTGTTTTTGATGATGTAACTGCACACACCGCAATCGTTTGGCTATGCGTCAATGTGCCAGTCAAGTCATTGGGAAATATCGGTTCTTTGCGCCTACCAATCGTCACTTGCTCCAAGCACAGTTTTTCAGGCATTGCAGCCAATGCCAATTTCGCCACATAGCGCCCTGCTAAAAACTCACTTTGCCGAACAGTAGAATAGGCTTGTAACTGAGTTGGAAGCAGAATCGAAAGTTCATCAAAAAGCTTCAGATCAAAGTGTTGCTGATTAAATTCACAATATGCCAAATACAAGTTAGAACATGGTGCGTAAAGCAACTTATGGGTTTTTATAAACTGATTTGGAAGCGCACAACGAATATAAGAATTCACAAAATGATTCAGCACGATGTCAATCTCAAATGATTGATCGGAATGGATCAGGGCAGAGATTCCCCCTGATCAATTACATTTTATTTGCTCAGTTCAACCATCGCTTTCACCAACTTAGAAATCCCTTGGAAGATATCCTTTAAGCTAGCGTGATCATCCATATAAGCTGGTGTTGTAACCAAGCGATGTGTCGTATCTACAACACAATCATTGGTTTCACAAACCTGATGCACAGCACCCGTTTTTTCAATTTCTGCTGCCGTTCCCGCATCATGACCAATGGTCAATGTTGGCTTGAGATTACCAAACGTCAGTGCCAATAATGCAGGAGAAATACAAATCGCACCGATTGGTTTATTGCTGGCTTTAAAATCTTGCAGCACAGCAATTACTGATTGCTCTACTTCACCCGCTGAACCGTTAAAAGCAAAGCTCGATAGATTCTTTGCAACGCCAAAACCACCAGGAATCAGCAGTCCATCAAACTGTTCTGGATCCAATTCAGTGATCGGACTAATTTTACCACGTGCAATTCGACCAGCTTCTTCGATTACATTTCTGCTTGCAGATGGGTCTGGTTCACCTGTTAGATGATTCACTACGTGAAATTGCTGAATATCAGGTGCAAAAATAGTGTATTCAATACCTTCAATATCCAATGCCAATAGCGTTAAAACAGATTCTCGAATTTCTGCACCATCTAAATAACCACAACCTGAGAGAATAACCGCTACTTTTTTCATATTCATTCCTTAATTTTCTTAATGATGTGTAACAAACAAATAATAAATTTATCGATTCAATCTTAATATATCTGAATACGTCATAAATTATCTTTAATCGAGCATTTTGGTTTTACGGATTTCTCGTGGGGTCATACCAAAGAGTAGTTTAAACTGTTCAGTAAATCGAGATTGAGATTGATAACCACATTGTTCTGCGATATTACCAATATGGAATTGTGTGGTTTGTAATAAATGCAGACCATAACCTAAGCGTGCTCGATTACGAATATCTTGAATATTATTTCCTTCACTTTTAAGCTTACGCCTTAATGTCGAAGCACTCATAAATAAATTAGAAGCAATTAAATCCACAGGCCACTCACAAGAAACATCATTCGAGATCATTGATTGAACTTTCTCACTTAAGCTTGGAGGCTCAACAATATTGCAAACATCTGTGTAACCAGAGTGATAAATAATCTCTAGTATTTCTTTTTTTCTCAGCCTCATTACTTGAGAGGGTGCAATGGATGAGAATTCCATAAATTGGCACAGTGCGCTAGCGAGAATAGGGTTGATTTCACCCTGAAAATATTTCTGATACGGCGCAGGAGTTTTAGGGAGTTCAGAAAAATCTTCGTGTTCAAAATCAATCAATACCGCGAAATATTCTTCTTGAATTGGGATATTACGCATATCTATTCGAGGGCTATTTGATAAAAATACAAAGCTCCCTGACAGACATTCGACCGAACCAGACTTACCCAATTGTTTGGTACCACTTAATATAAAAATGAGTAATGGCTTTATAATCGGGACATTGGTAATCATCTGTTCTTTATGAGATGAATAAACTGAAAAAGGTAATTGTGATTGGTTTTTAATTGCTTTTTTAGCAACTACAATAATATTATCCATAATTAAGCGTTCTGGGTATAAGCGAACTCTTCCCACTTATATCCAAAAACTCTACCCCTAATATTAAATTAATGTCCCATAAATAAATTTAAAGTTTTTAAAAATCGATATGATAATTAAAACCTAAAGCCAAATTCTTTTGATGATGACCATTATCTAGATCGATGTAAGTTCCCAATACATACAGCTCCCCACCTTTAATCCAATTATAGAAAGCACCTAATGTTAAACTTTGACCATCTCCAGAATAACGTGAACCATTGATCAATTTAAAATCTGCATTCGACACATGCCCAATTGCAGCAGCAACCCGACCAAAATTGGCAATCGGCTTTTGAACAGAGAGATTCAAATATTCATCTTTACCAGAACGCATCGTATTAATGTGTTCATAAGAAGAAGACCACTGCCAATCATCAACCTTTTTACGATAATACAATCTGGTTGCATTTTTATTATTGCTCCCATTCGCAACCGTTGGCTTTTCACCTAGATCAACATATTGGATTCCCAACACATCTGCTTCATGACTATATTCTAGACCAAAGTGTATATCACCATTAGAATTTGTACCAGTATAACCAAGATTCGCCTTTAGGTTATTCATTTTAGGGGAATAATAGAAAATACTATCATTGGTAAAACCCCGAGTCATACTCGAAAAACCAAAGCTATTTGCGGCAAACGTTGTTCCAGCAGGCGTATCCCAAAATGGGTCTCCTTGTTTACCTGCTAGTTTATAAGCAGTATTCATCTTGCCTACTTCAAGCGAGCCATACTCTGGGTCACTAATCGAATAACTACTGATAATTTTATCGGCATCAATAAAATGCTCACCCATAAAATCAATTGCTGTATGGTAGCTATACTTGAATGTTGTTGTGCCACATTTTAATAAGACTGAACCACCTACTCTCGATGCATTATTCGACGTCTTTCTATATGCATCTTCACCCGATAAATTATCTACATCAAAATAACCAAGTGCATAAGCCAAACGTAAATTAAGCTTATAATCTGGTTCACACGATGGGCTTGCAAATGCAGAAACAGGCAATACTAAAAGTAAAACTAGCGTTAAAGTTTTCATATATTTCCTTTGCATAAAGCTTAGGCGAGAAAATCACTTTTCTCGCCTAATTTTTTATATGCCTCGATGCTGATAGTGGTCATCTAATATCATGTTTGTTTCTAAGGTCTCAGGCTGTAAAATTGCCTTTTCAACAATAGCAATCACTTCATTGAGGTCTTGCGCAGCCATAATTTCTGCCATAGAAAATGATACTTTTTTTCCAGGTAATGAAAATTCAGACTCAAGGGCATTTACAAATCGAACAATACCCAGTGATGCGAGTCCATTATCATTCAGGCTAAGTTCTCTATTCACCTCAAGCCCAGAGATTTTTTCAGCAGCTTCTAACACTACTCCTGCAGTATCTAAAACAGGTCTGCTATCGTCTGTACCGCTGCCCACCGATTTGATTCGTTGAATAATCATTGCGACCAAATTTCGGAGCAAGGTATCCACTGGCTGAATTAACTTTGCAAAAATAACAACTAAGCCAACTACATAGAAATATTCATACCATTCGACTGGAACTGGTTCAGGACTAAACCAGTAGAAACTTTTGCGATAATCCCACCAGTTCCACCATTCACCACCACGTGTGGCCGCGTAGTACCATTGCCCAACCATTTGATGAAATAGGAAACATGCATAAGCGGTTGGTGCAAGGAATTGGAATGGGCTCATTCTTAACAGTCTGGCAGTAAAGCCCTTACCTGTACTGAGTGCAAAAATCCAAAGTAAAGTCAGTGGAGCAAATGAACGACTATAGATTTCATCCCAAATACGATTGGTTATTGAAGGATCAGCATAACTATTTGCGGCTTCAGGTCTCATGAAATAAGCGTCTACAGGAACTTGGGTTACTTCAGGACCAAAGTGGGTATAGCCTTGAGTAATATGTGCAATACTGACACAGATGATAATGAGTGTAATCACATCAGCAACATAGCCCCAAATATGCGAACGTTTTTGCTCAGTCGGTCGAATGGCATCGTATAGAAATGCGGCACACATACCAACCAAGAAATATACCATCCAGAAAGGTGCAAACAGATAGAAGCCTAAGCCCATCGCATTTTCTTGACCCGCCACTGCAACCTGAGCCGCTGTAGGTATTGAACGTAATCCCGTCTCAGGGTCAAATAAACCATATCCAACAAAATCGACAACAAACCCGTACCAGAATCCCATTAGGATCACAACATTCGTCGTTAATCCAATCCCTATATACATGATGATTTTCTTAGCATTACCACGTTGCTTATACAAAGCATTGTAAATCATCGGAAATATAACGAGACACTGGAAATACATCGAAATAAACCACAGGTAAAAACCAATAAACCAGCTCGCTCCCCATAATGGCGTTGCTTGTAAACCTGTTGCATGAATTCCAAATGATAAAATGACATTGCCTAGCCAAGACCCTTCAATCCATGGCGTTCCCTGACAATATGACGCAGTACTTTCGTGGACTAAGGGCCCCCAACTAAAACTAGGTATAAACGTTGATGAATGACAGCTTACAAATAAATTCCCCATCGCAAAAATAATCGCTAATGCATACAATGGATACATCACCGCCACTCTTGCTTTTATAAAAGCGAATTTATTCTGAATAATTGCAGGCATGAGAATAGCAAGAGAAAAACCAGCTAATATAAAGAAGCTGTTCACGTGCCATTGGAACTGACGTAAATTATTAAATGCTTCCCATGAGTTATTCGCACCAATATGCATGAACATGACATAACATGCCAAAATAAATCTGAAGCCAGCAATCGTCTCCCAATCTACTTTTGGCTTGTCAAAGCGGTTCATATTTAAAGCGAGTTCACTGGTATTTTTAGTGGCGACTTTTTTCTCTTTGCGTTTTGAAGTTGTCGCTATATTTTGTTGATTAGCGGAAGGCTGAGCCGTTATACCTAGCGATTCAGCCATGATATTTCGCTTATATTTTTTACTATTCGTCATTGGTAAATCATTTTTATCAACGACTCGCCAAATCGAAGGGATCTTATGTGCTGAGACTCCGCGTTTGAGTAAGAAGGAGCGTAATTCATTTACCCACTTACTTTGATTTTCCAAACTAAATGCTGGATCAGATGAAACGATTGCACACCCGACCTCTTCACCATAAGTTTCAGATGGCACAGGGAAACATATCGCGATATCAATACTCGAATGACTGGTTAAATTGTCTTCTATTTCAGCAGGTGCAATCTGCTCACCGCCCCTTTTGATTAACTCTTTCAGTCGACCTTCTAAGCTTAAATGACCAAAAGCATCCATCTGTCCCAAGTCACCCGTTAAAAACCAAGTGCGGATTTCACCCGATTGAGGCAATGGCATTAAGAATCGAGATTTATTATTTGCTTGAGGATTTTCTTTATAACCAGAAAAAACCGTATCACCTGAAATCGCAATTTCACCAGCAACACCAAAAGGTTGAGGTTTAAGAGTGACTGGATCAACGATTGCCAATGATGCAATTAATGGCACGCCAACAGAACTCGCCTTAACCGCCCAGCTCATTTCTGTCTGAGCAGGCTGCGAAATAGGCATCAGTTCAGACATACTATACGTTGGTAAAACTGGGCAATCGTAGGTCTTGATGAGTGCCAATCGGTCTTCTTCTTTGAGTGCAGATGCACCCGAGCGAATCAAGCGTAGGTTGTGTTCAGACCATACACCATCATGATCTAAATACTTTTCTCGATTTTCATGAAGATAACGTAAAGTTGCGAGCTGAATCGTGGGTACAGCTGAATACCATGTTGGTTTCGGATTAGATTGTACCAATGCTTCAGCCATAAGTTGTGGGTTATATAAACCTTCACATGTGATCGCTGCACCAACAGATAAACTTGCCAAAATCGAAGCAGATATACCACCAATATGATCCAACGGCATCACACTATAGGTCACATCAAACTCATTAATTCCAATACTATCCGCTAAAATCGTGCTGTTTAGAACCAAATCTTTTTGCTTGAGTGGCACAACCTTTGGCATAGACGTCGTGCCAGAAGTTCTGAGTAAAAGGCAGTCATCATGTGCTTGAGTGATTAATTCTGGCTGATTTTCATACCCATCTAAGCAATTTTTAAATTTAAATAAACCTGGATGCTGGGATGAAAGTAGGCTGACATGATGTAAGGATTTATTGTTACTTTGACAATATTCTTCACAAGCTGCAATGACATTTTTGGCATTCACACATTCAAATAAAATAACATGCTCGACTTGAAGTTGTTTTAATGCAGATAAGGCTTCAGCCTGTGTCATTGTGGTAGAAAGCGGAACAGCACATGCCTGAGCTGCGATAGTCAGGAAAGCAACAGCACCTTCTGCACTACCGCCAGAAGGCGCCATATATGCAACGATCTGCCCACTTTTAACTCCTACTCGTCTGAGATCACCCTCTCCCCCTGAACGAATAAATGAAAGTAAATCCCCATAAGTGGTACATATTTGGTTATTTTGCTCTCTAGCAAGCCTAAACAAAGCAGATGATTGGGCTCGTCTTTCCAATAATTCTATAATTGTGGTTGCTTGTCCTTCAGAATGAATCGAAACATGAGCGACTTGCACTTCTGTATCAATTCTTCTAGAACTGAATTTACACGAAGCTTGTTCAGTGCTTTCCGTTCTCTGGCTTGCTGATGAAATGCCTGCTATACAATGTTTTATTTCATCCTTAATCGGTTTTGCGATCGTACTACTAATTTCATGATCACTATCCAAATAAAAAATTTGAGTATTCGGATTTTTATCATGTAGTACCAATGATTCGGACCACGGTTTTAGAGCATCATGTTGTCCAATTAAATGTATGGCTTGATTTTGATTATATTCCTCAGCACATTCTGGTAAACCTGCAAGCTTTCTCATCTCCGATAGTGGAATGGCAGCACCTGCACAGGCATAAATAGACGTTTTAAAAGGAATATTAGAATTTATACTGAACTGAGTTTCCCTACCCATGTAGCTTTGAACTGCATCAAGTAATGCAGGATCATTCGGTAAATTATTTACCAAGCTAGCAATGTATCCTCCTTGACTAAACCCATAAATTGCATCAAAAGGTCCATGTATTTCAATAGCCAACAAAACACTTTCTATCGCACAACAAATACTCTGCAATAACGCTCGATGATCTAAATTTTCCCAATCAGATTTAGGCGCTAGCCATGAATACCAAGGTCCTTCAACCAATCCAGTCAATTCAGATAAGCGAATATCTGGAGACTTAACTTGGATGGTGCCATTAAGATAAGTGATATCATAATCTTGGTCATTAAGTTCTAAATTCTGAAGTTGTAGTTTGGTAATTATTTTATTACTACCATTTCCATGAAGGGCTAAGATTTTTCGCTGCATTTTCGGTGTTTGGTTTTCTTGAGCAGACATGTTATTTTCCTTCGTTTAAGAAACATGTATTGCGAATAAGATTCAACAACCTCCTGAGCTACATGTTCAATAGCTCAAGAAGCTATTGAGATGTTTTATCGTTTATATAGCGCTTCTATTGTACTTGATGCCAATGAATGGGCTTTGACCATATAACCTGTTAACGCCCCAGATGCATCAGCAGGTAATTCCAGTTTCTTTGAAAGTGCATACACTGTGAATTGATAGCGATGTGCGCCATGACCTTGAGGTGGACACGCTCCCCCAAATCCTTTTTGACCATAATCATTGGTCACATCAATCACATCTTTATAATTGAGCTTGCCATTACCAGATGGAATTGAAGTCACTTCAGCAGGGATATTCACCACTTGCCAGTGCCACCAACCACTACCCGTCGGCGCATCTGGATCATAAGCCATGATCGCATACGCTTGCGTCCCTGCTGGAGCACCACTCCATGACAACTGTGGAGATTTATTTTCGCCTGAACAGCCAAAACCTTGGAATTCGAACGTATTTTTCATGAATGCGCCATGCGCAATATCTGTACTTTTTAATTTGAATTCGTCAGCATGTGTGAATCCAGCAGTTAACCCGATCAAAGGCAGCATGAGTTTTAAAATAGATTTGTACATTAGTATCTCTGTTTATGGAAAACAGGGTGATCTTAATGTTTTTAGTTCGTTTGAATTCTCTCTAATGCGCCATGTTTTCGCCTAAACAAATCATATCTTGACTAAATACAGACAATTTACCAATACTTCTGTCAATAAAGGCTAAACAATTTACATCTAGATAAATTAATTAAATTTCATGCTCACTAGAGCAAAATTGGATATGGTTAGCGATACTGGTATAGCCACATTTTGTCTATTCCGTTACCTTTCAACTAATTATTTGCGTTTTTATTTTGTTTAAATGAGGCAATAAAATTCAATCGACTTGTTTTATGGTGATACGCTTTTCACATATCATGAGATTCACTGTAATTTCACTTTAAAGAATAAGTAAAAAGTGCTGCACTTTCGTTAAATTAGACTACTCGTATTGTTCTCATTTAGCTGAACAATCTTTTAGCAAAGCATTTTAGTTTTATCTCATTGGTTTCAAGTTATAAGTACCACGCCCCAAATCAATAATTCTTACCTTTCAGTAATATAAATATTTTGATAATCGGAGTTCTGTGCTTTTAACCATACTTTAGGTGGATTGAAATGGTGGTCAATCATCAACCGTTTCACCGTAAAATCATTATCAATCAAAGCAATCACAATATCTCCCGACTTTGCTGCAAGACTGCGAACCACAACTAAAGGATCGTCAATATCAATCCCGACATCTAACATTGAAAGTGAGTTTGCTTTAACAATAAAGGTAGAGTTTTCGTTACGAATTAAATATTAATTTAAATCCAAAGCTTGATCAACGTGGCTTTGCGCGGGTGATGCAGCACCTGCTGCTACACGTTCTGTTGCCAATGGAATACGATACACTCGATTATTCTTAGCTTGTACATTCTTAACGTTTAATGTTGATGACAAATCTGAACGTATATTAGTTTTGACATTATTCAGTAACCA
>NZ_LBMZ01000089.1:0-33071 GCF_001005525.1 Acinetobacter sp. AG1
CTTATAAAATTCCATTTCAAAAAATATTAAAATTAAATATATAAATAAATATCAATATCTTAAAATTAATTTCATCTAGTACCAACAAGTTGGCACACTCACTGCAATAGTATATATACACAACATCATTGGGATCTTGTGTATATCACCTGTCTGCAACCGCTTGGCAGGCAGGCTTTGAAAGGAAAATGAAAATGTCAGTCGTTGAAGAAATCAAGCAACAAGTTCAAATTGAACAAGAGCAACAAAAACGTGCTTACCAAGTGCTGCAAAATGAAAAAAGTATGCCTGTGAAAATGTGGACAAATGGCGTAATTGTTGATGACAAATCAAAACAACAACTATTACAAACAGCGCAGATGCCCTTTATTTATAAATGGATGGCGGTGATGCCAGACGTACACTTTGGCTTAGGTGCAACCATTGGAAGCGTGATTCCAACCAAAGGTGCGATTATCCCTGCTGCTGTCGGTGTCGATATTGGATGTGGAATGATGGCGACCCGTACCAACTTAACCGCATCAGATTTACCTGATAATTTACATGGATTAAGAACTGAGCTTGAACGTTTGATTCCACATGGTATGACTAAAACACGTGGTCGCCGTGATCAAGGTTCATGGGAAACTCCACCTGAAATGGTGGATCAAGCTTGGGCTAACTTGGTTGCAGATTTTGAGTTGATTTGTGCTAAGCACCCTCGCCTAAAAAATACCAACAATCGCAAGCAACTGGGAACTTTAGGAACAGGGAATCACTTTGTAGAAATCTGTTTGGATGAACACGATCATGTTTGGATTATGTTGCACTCAGGTTCACGCGGTGTTGGTAATGCCATCGGTAATCATTTTATTGAGCTGGCGCGTAAAGATATGCAAAAGCACTTTATTAATTTACCCAACAAAGATTTGGCATATTTAGTTGAAGGAACTGAACATTTTGATGATTACTGGTTTGCTGTAGGTTGGGCACAACGCTTTGCCATGAAAAACCGTGAAATCATGATGCAATCAGCGATTAAAGCTTTAGCGACCATTATTCCAAAACCATTTAATGCAAAATTGGAAGCAGTAAACTGCCACCACAACTATGTGGAAAAGGAAGAACATTACGGCGAAGAAGTGATGGTGACACGTAAAGGTGCTGTAAGTGCCAAACTTGGACAATATGGAATCATCCCTGGTTCTATGGGTGCCAAGTCCTTTATTGTGCGTGGGCTTGGAAATCAGGAATCTTTTTGTTCATGTTCGCATGGTGCAGGTCGTGTGATGAGCCGTGCGGAAGCCAAGAGACGCTTTACGGTTGAAGATCAGATTGCTCAGACTGAAGGTGTGGAATGCCGTAAAGATGCCGCTGTGATTGATGAAATTCCATCCGCCTATAAACCAATTGAAGATGTGATGAAAGCCCAACAGGATTTGGTTGAAGTGGTGTATACATTAAGACAAGTGGTTTGTGTTAAGGGTTAGTACTATGCTAGATATCGATATAAATAAACTAAATCATATTCTAGAAGGACTATGTATAACAGCAAATGCTTTAGAACCTGAACAACAACCACAATTTGATTGTTATGTAGAACCATTAGATTTCAATGGCAACTTGCCTATTGATGAGAACTTCAAACAATTCTTTACGATTAACTCCTCTTGGAGATTTATGAAGAAAATGTGTGATGATTCACTATTTATAGATTGGCAATTCCATATGAAAAATATGGGAACCCCGACTGAAACGATAAATTACTTTTTCCGTAGAAATCTATTTTCCACGTTAAATGATAAGCAATTTGCAGTAATTTCAGGTTATTTAAAATCACATATTGAAGGTTTAATAGGAGAGTTAATCGCTTCCCAACAAGGTTATATAAGACCACCGAGCAAATACCTTCCAAGGTATGTTCAACATTGGCAGCATCTTTATCTCAAAGGTAAAGATGCTGAAATTCTAATTACTTTTGAAGCTAATACTTAAGACAGGTAAATTCAAATGAAACTCGCAGAAGCATTATTACTGCGAAGCGATCAACATAAAAAACTCGCTTCATTAAAACAACGGATCAACGCCAATGTCTTGGTACAAGATGGTGATGAACCGAGTGAAGATCCAAATGAACTGATCAAACAAGTATTTGCTTTAACCCAAGAAAGCAATCAATTGATTTGTCGTATTCATTTGACCAATGCGCAAGCCAAGTTGGAAGATGGAAAAATATTGCTATCTCTATTAAGCTTGCGTGATAGTTATGCTGAGCAACATAAGATTCTCGTTGATGCGATTGCCAATACCCATCGTGAACCTGATCGTTATAGCTCACGTGAGATTAAATGGCAAAAAGTTATCCCTGTTTCTAGCTTGCAAAAACAAGCCGATGATATCAGCGCGAAATTACGTGATTTAAATATTAAAATTCAGGCTGCCAATTGGCAGATTGATTTAGTCGAATAGACAATAGATTTTGTGAGTTTAATTCACAATTACAGTTTGGGCATACTGGGCGAGTACAAGATCCTGCGTTACTCCGATCTGAGGGATTGAAAATAATTCAGGCGGCTATGGCAGCATGTGAGCCGTGCATCAATCTTTACTGATTAGGCTCCGCACCATGTACCTAGCAAACCTTTGCCAAAAGCAAAGTCACGCGTTACTTCGCATTACCATGTACTGACAGTATGTTCATTAAATTAGAAAATAAGGAAAATAAAAGTGAATAAAGCTTTGGCAAATATGCCAGCAACCATCCAAATTGATGGTTCACAAGGTGAAGGTGGTGGGCAAATTTTAAGAACAGCTCTTGCCCTTTCGATGATTACAGGTCAGGCATTTGAATTAATCAACATTCGTGCTGGGCGTAAAAAACCAGGCTTAATGCGTCAGCATTTGGTCTGTGTACAGGCATCTCAACACATCAGCCAAGCCTATGTGGAAGGTGCTGAACTTCATAGCCAGCGCTTGTACTTTGCACCACAACATGTGCAAAGTGGAAAATACCAATTCCAGATTGGTTCAGCAGGAAGCACAACACTGGTTTTGCAAACCCTATTGCCTGCTTTGTTATTGCAAAATGATGCCAGTGAACTCACCATTTCAGGTGGTACTCACAACCCGCTTGCCCCAACAGCAGATTTTATCGAGCATTGCTTTTTGCCTACACTCACAAAGATCGGAATAGAAACTGAATTTAAGTTAAATAAAGCAGGCTTCTTCCCGATTGGTGCAGGTGAAATTCAAATCAAGATTCAGCCATGGCTACATCGAAACAAGTTAAATCTATTAGATCGTGGCGCTTTACAAAGTACTGAGGCTTTTGCAGCGGTATTGAATCTTTCAGAAGAAGCGCAAATCGCAGAACGAGAATTAGCGACTTTAAATAAAAGATTAGCCCTCAATTCTCAGCAGCACTTTCATTTAAAGGGAATCAGCCAAGGCAATACCGTTTATGTCAAAGTTGAACATCAGCATCACACCCAACTGTTTACAGCCTTAGGTGAAATGCGTAAAAGTGCAGAACAAATTGCAAACAGTTTAGCTGAGGACATCAAATATTATCTAAACTCAAAAGCAGCCGTTGATGAGTATTTAGCAGATCAGCTCTTGTTACCTTTGGCATTGGGTCAAGGCGGTCGTTTTACGGCTCAATGCATCAGTGAACATACTCGCACCCAAGCAGCAATGATTGAAAAATTTATTGATTGTAATATTGAGTTTATCGAACTTGAAAAAACTCAATTTCAAGTCAATGTACACGTTAAATAATGAAGATTAGAAATGAAATCACATACTCAAACAAGTAAATTCTTAAGTTTAATCCTAAGACATAAACCTGAGCAAATCGGGCTTCAACTCGATCAAGAAGGTTGGGCAAAGATTGCTGAGCTGATTGAAGCAGCAGAGCAACACAATACATTTTTGGATGATGAATTAATCCAAACAATTGTGGCACAATGTGACAAGAAGCGTTTTCAAATTTCAGACGATGGTTTAAATATTCGTGCAGTACAAGGTCATTCAACCCCTACAGTACAAAGAGAGATGATTGCAATTGAACCACCGCAACATTTATATCATGGTACAGCCAGTCGATTTATGGAATCAATTCAGGCACAAGGCTTAATTGCGGGACAACGTCATTATGTCCATCTCAGTGAAAATAAAGAAACGGCACTCAATGTGGGTCAACGTTATGGAAAGCCCATTTTATTCTTAATTGACACAATACAAATGCATAAAGATGGCTTTGCATTTTATCAAGCAGAAAATGGTGTTTGGCTAACAAAGCATGTACCAACACAATATTTATCAATAAATGATCAGACCAAGACATAATCATCGGTCTGATCTGATTCCAAGATTGAGTTAACGCACACTTTCCAAAGCCGTCACCAATAACTTCCAACATTTTTCTACAGTATCAACTTTAACTCTTTCACCCGGCGCATGCGCCCCTTGAATATCAGGGCCAAACGATACCATCTGTAAATCAGGATAATGCTCTACAATAATTCCGCATTCCAAGCCCGCATGAATCACTTTCAAGTTTGGCTCAATCTTAAATGCAGACTGATAAGCTTGTTGTAAACATTTCAATGCAGCCGAATCTGGGTTTGGTGTCCAGCCCGACACTAACGGTGTTAATTCGGATTGAATCTGAAAATTGGCGAAGTGTTGTTGAATGTTTTGTGCAAATGTCACTGCTTCTTGGTTCACCATCGAACGAACCATAATCAAAGTTTTGGCTTCATCTTTTGTGAGTTTGACCACACCAAGATTATTCGAAGTCTCAACCACATCGGGTAAAGCACTACTCCATTGAGCAATGCCATATGGACAAGTTGCCAATGCTTTTAACCAAGCTTGCTGCTGATGCAAGGCAATAACGTCATTTATCTGATTGGTATTTTGCTGTGCAGTGATTTGCAGCTGCTCATCAATGCCCTGTAACTTTTGTTGCCATTTAGTTTGTATCACATCAACGGCATTTTCCAACTCGGGTAATTGCTCTGCTTGAATTGCAATGGTTGCCACAGCTTCACGCGGTATAGCATTGCGTGCTGTTCCACCCACAAACTCTACCAGTCGACCATTGGATTGTACCAAATAATCATTCAGGAAATTAGCTAGAATTACATTGGCATTCCCACGACCTAAATGAATATCAACCCCAGAATGGCCACCTTTCAAGCCTGATACCAGTAAATCTACAAAGATTAAATCACTTAGTTGTGTTTCATATTCAAGTGGCTGTTCCACTTCTAGGTCAATACTGCCTGCGCAGCCAAGATACAGCTCACCCCATTCTTCGGTATCAATATTGAAAAGCCATTGCCCAGTTAAAATGCCTGACTCAAGCAAACGAGCACCACTCATTCCCGCTTCTTCATCAATGGTTAGAAGAACTTCAATCGGCCCATGTGCAATATCATTTGATTCTAATACCGCCAGTGCAAGTGCAACGCCAATCCCATTATCTGCACCTAATGTGGTATTTTCAGCAATCAACCAGCCATCTTTTAATATCGGTTGAATTGGATCTTTAAAAAAATCATGTTGGGTACCACGATTTGCCTGAGTCACCATATCCAAGTGCCCTTGCAAAATTACACCAGCAACTTGTTCTTTACCCTTAGTTGCCGCTTTTCGAATAATTAGGTTACCAATCTCATCAACATAGGTTTCTAAATTGTGCTGTTCTGCCCAATCTTTTAAATGCTGTCTTAACTGTTGTTCATGTTTAGATGGTCGAGGAATTGTACATAAGGTCTCAAAATGCCGCCAAACTACTTGTGGAGATAATTTAGAAAAATCGACCTGTATCATGCACCAATACTCTCAAATAAAGTGTTTAAACAAATATACACCATACGCCTAAATGGCGATGCTTAAATCACTTTATTTAAGATTTTATTGGAAAAATCGTCTTAGCTTTTCCATACAAATTGAGAAAAACTATGCTCTGCTTTTAAGCTATTTTCTACGGCTTGAGCCAACTGTCGGATAATACTTTGCGTTTCTATTCGTTCAAACCAAGCTTGTTCTTGCTGTGGATTGGCAGAGATTTCACAGAGAATGTGACCTTCTGTTTCTTGTTGCGAGCATAAGATTGACAGAGGTAATTGATGATTATCGATGCGTACTTCAATTTTTTCATGCTCATGACGAATATGTTCTGCATCAAAACCATAATGTTCTAATTGTTTATAGAGTAGCGCTGCAACATATTCTTGCGTGATATAGCATTCATTTGGTGGATGATCAATTACCCCATGTTTAGGGCAATCTGCTATAAATTGCAATGTTTTCATGGTATTCCCTCTATTTTTATGTTTTTAGCTGGATCGCAGCATAAAACCGACTCGTACGGTAAGAATTATTATATATACAATTGTCTTTAATTGATTAGCCGATTGTCTTACTTATTTTACTAAATTGATAAATTTAGACCTAATTAGATATGTACATGGCCAAACTCATCATTTTCATTATTTATACGTTTTATATTGGCACCTAACAACTTATTTTTATGTATAAACAAATCAAAAATGCAGTATTTAGCTACTCTAAATACTGCATTTCTCAATTCGTTTACTGATTTACGACTTGTAAATCTAAACCTGCAGAGTTTGCTAGTTCAGTAAAAGTTGGAAAACTAGTTGCAACCGTTTCTGTACCATAAATCGTGATTTCACCTGAGGTACGTAAACCAGCTATACTGAAACTCATGGCAATACGGTGATCATGGTGTGATTCAATTTCACCACCAGTGAAGATTGCCGACCAGTCACCAGACTTGCCTTTACCTTCAATGATAATACCATCTTCGGTTGGGGTACAGTCGATGCCCATGATTTTCAAGCCATCAGCCATGACTTGAATACGGTCAGACTCTTTGACACGAAGTTCAGCTGCACCCGTTAATACGGTTTGACCCTCTGCACATGCAGCCGCAATAAACAATGCTGGGAATTCATCAATTGCCAAAGGTACTTGATCTTCAGGCATATGAATGCCTTTCAATGTTCTTGAACCTTTGATATGAATATCTGCAATTGGTTCACCGCCTGCAATACGTTCATTCTCAACAGTCAGATCAGCGCCCATTTGCTTGAGAATTTCGATCACGCCTGTACGGGTTGGATTAATCCCAACCGCTTCAAGGACCACATCAGCACCTTCAGTAATGGCAGCACCCACCATAAAGAATGCAGCAGATGAAATATCCGAAGGCACTTGAATATCTGTACCAACTAATTTACCACCACCCACAAGCGAGATTTTATTTCCTTCAGTTTTCACATCATAACCGAAAGCACGCAACATACGTTCTGTATGGTCACGGGTTGGTTCAGGTTCCGTCACCGAGGTTTCACCAGCTGCCCATAATCCTGCCAATAAAATACCTGATTTAACCTGAGCAGATGCCATTGGCAAATCGTATTGAATCCCTTTGAGTGCTTGACTACCTGTGATACTCACTGGTGGCGTACCTTTCTCACCTGTGGTTTGGATTTGTGCACCCATTTCGCGAAGTGGCTTAGCAATACGCTCCATTGGACGTTTCGACAATGACGCATCACCTGTCATCACTGAATCAAATTTTTGTGCAGACAACATACCTGATAGCAAACGCATACTGGTGCCTGAGTTCCCCATATACAAAGCGCTTGCTGGCGCTTTTAAGCCTTGCATGCCAACACCATGAATAGTGACTTCACCATTCTTAGGTCCTTCGATGCTCACCCCCATATCACGGAAAGCCTGCAAAGTTGCGAGTGCATCTTCACCTTCCAAGAAGCCTGTTACATGTGTTGTACCTTCTGCAATCGCACCAAACATGATTGAGCGATGTGACACAGATTTGTCACCTGGTACGGTGAATTTACCTGTAAACGTTTTCTTTCCCGGTAAAATGGTAAATTGCTGTGTCACCTTGTTTTTCTCCATCAAAGGTTTTTTGGCCAACATATGGTTAAAGTGCTGACGTGCTGCTTGAGCATGCCCGAGCAGTCCCATCAACGCTTGCGAATCTTCCTGTGCAATCAATTTCTTTAAAACTGATAATTGCTGTTCAAAGCCATCAACAGCATTCAGAATTGCCGTTTTATTGGCAAAGAAAATGTCATGCCACATCTGTGGGTCACTAGCCGCAATACGCGAGAAGTCACGAAAACCTCCCGCAGCATAGCGGAAAATATCTAAATTATCTTCACGATTAGCCAGTTGCTCAACAAGATTGAATGCCATCAAATGTGGTAAATGACTGGTATGAGCCAACACTTCATCGTGCTTAGTGACATCCATGCAAATCACTTCTGCTTTTGCCGCAGACCAAAGTTGAATCAGTTTTTCAACCGCCCAATCGGCACTTGTCGGAAGTGGTGTCAAAATTACTTTATGGTTGACAAATAAATCAACTTTACCCGCATGTACACCTGTATGTTCTGCACCTGCAATCGGATGACCCGGTACAAAACCGATTGGTAAATTTTCACCAAATACTGCTTTTGCAGCTTCAACGACATTGCCTTTAGTACTACCCACATCGGTAATAATGACATTGTCTGCAAGATAAGGCTTAATCTGTTCAAGCACTTTTTGCGTTGCTCGAACAGGCAAAGCTAAAACAATTAAATCTGCATCCTGAACAGCTTCTTCAGGTGTTTCATAACCGTATTGAATAAGACCGAGTGCCTTGGCATCTTCTAATGTTTTTTTTGAGCGTGTTGAAGCCACAATTTGAGATGCAAGTTGTTCAGCCACAATCACGCGAGCAAGACTCGACCCAATCAGTCCAAGCCCAATAAATGCAACTTTCTTAAATAATGGTTGAGACATAAAACATATTTGCCTAATAAGACGACTTTTATATGGATAGATGCTTCATACATCTATCCATAGGATCTAAGAGAATTAAAGAACAGCGATTGGATATGACCCGAGGACACGTAACTCTTTCACCATTGGGCGGATTTCTTCCAATGCCGCCGCAACATTTTCCTGACCGATATGTCCTTCTAAATCGATAAAGAACACATAAGCCCATTTTTCAGGTAAGGCTGGGCGCGTTTCAATACTGGTCAAGCTAATTTTATGCTTGGCAAATGGCGCAAGAATCTCCAACAAAGCACCCGCGCGGTCATGTGCAGAGATCAATAATGAAGTTTTATCATTACCACTTTGAGGAATCTTTTCACGACCAATTACAAGGAAACGAGTGGTATTTTCAGGGTTATCTTCGATATTGCTGTGTAAAATCTCAAGATTGTACATGCTTGCTGCAATATCAGATGCAATCGCAGCAGAATGCCATTCATTACGAATACGACGTGCTGCTTCTGCATTTGAATTCAGTGCAACACGCTCTACGCCAGGATAATGTGCATCTAACCATTTACGACATTGAGCCAAGGTTTGTTGATGTGCATAAATCTGCTTAATGCTGTCTTTACGAGTATTTTCAGATACAAGGAATTGATGATGGATACGCAGTTCAACTTCACCAATCACATTCACGGTCGATGATTTAAAGCAATCGAGGGTATGGTTCACAATCCCTTCTGATGAGTTCTCTACTGGAACGACACCATAATGTGCGCTGCCTGCTTCAACTTCACGGAACACTTCATCAATGGTTGGTAATGGACGTACCACAGCATCTTTACCAAAATGCTTTAACACAGCTGAATGGGTATAAGTGCCTTCAGGTCCGAGGAATGCAATGCTTTGTGGTGCTTCAAGTGCCAAACATGCTGACATAATTTCACGGAATAAACGTGCCATGGTTGCATCAGATAAAGGACCTTGGTTACGCTCCATGACTTTACGTAACACCTGAGCTTCACGTTCTGGACGATAAAACAGCGGATTTTCTTCGGATGCAAACTTCGCTTTGGCTACCGCTTCTGCAAGCGTCGCACGGCGATTAAGTAACTCTTGGATTTGTTGATCAACACTATCAATATCGTTACGAATTTGTTCTAAATTAAGTGAATTCGATGTGTTTTGTCCATCGTTTACCATTGGAATGCAGCCTCAGCAAAATCATCTATAAGAATGGATTACAATTCATCTGTGAATTGATTATCCGAGCTAGTATAGCAACACTTTAAACTATTAAACACGCTGAGTTTTAACTCTTTTTATTACCAAACTTTATTGATAATGATTTTCATTATATATTACTAATAAAATTTTAATGTTCGCGAATAAATTATGATTAAACAATTTGGTATTTTGACTTTTTCTCTGCTCATTGGCACACCATTGTCTTTTGCACAACCAACGAGTACCAGTACAAACAAGCCGCCGTTAAAAGCACAAACAAATATTCAGCAAAGCTTTGAAATAACCTCAAAATATACCAAACATGATTATTTGATTCAGATCTCTGTTCCTGCTAGTGAAACTCCAAGTGAAGGTTTCCCAGTGCTTTATGTACTTGATGGTAATGCCACATTTGATAGCGCTGCCAATATTGCTAAATCTATGGGTAGTGCTGCCAATCGTCTTGGGTTAAGCCCTGTCGCAATTGTCGCGATTGGATATCCAAAACAAAGTACTTTTGACGTAGAAAAGAGAGCTTTAGACTACACGCCTAAAGCATCGGCCGAATTTCAAAAACAAGCCAAGTACAATTATGGTGGTGCAGACCAATTTATTCAATTTATAGAGAAAGAACTCAAGCCAGCCATTCAGACCAAAATTAAAGTCAATACACGGAAACAAAGCTTATTTGGTCATTCTTTTGGTGGGCTATTCGTTTTGCATACTTTTATTACACACCCAGAAACTTTTCAGCGTTATATCGCTGCCAGCCCTTCACTCTGGTTTGATAATTATGCGTTGCTCAATCGACAGGTAGATTGGTTAAATAACAAAGCCAATAAAGTACAAAATATAATGCTTATGGCAACAGTTGGGACACATGAGCGACGTAAAGAAACGCAACCAAATGAAGACTCAACACAAATGCAGTATGATTTTTATCAAAATTTTAATAAACAACGTTCAGAAAAATTTTTATTTTGGAAGTTTCAGCATCCAGCAGAGCAGCATTTAACTAATCTCTATGCCAGTTTACCCAAAGCGATTATATTGGCAGGTTGTATAGATCATAAAAGTTGTTCCGCATTATTTGATGAGCCAGTCACTCCTTGATCTTAAAAACATCACTAGAAATAAAAAGACTGAATCAAATTTCTTGATTCAGTCTGAAATCATTTGCTAAATAGAGATGATTTTTGTGCTTAAGACTTACCAATCAATCCACGTGCAACGATTTCTTTCATAATTTCGTTGGTACCACCATAAATACGTTGGATACGCGCATCAACGAAGAAACGTGAAATTGGATATTCTGTCATATAGCCATAGCCACCAAATAATTGAAGTAAATTATCCGATACTTTCATTTGCATATCGGTACTAAAGCTCTTTAATGCCGCTGCGGTTTCTACATCCAACTTGCCTTGATTATACAAAGCAACGTTTTGGTTATAGAAAGCTGCCGTTGCTAATTCATCAATTTTTGCTTGAGCCAATACAAAACGTGTATTTTGAAATTGAGAAATTGCTTGACCAAATGCTTGGCGTTCTTTTACATAAGCTGTTGCTAAATCAATCGCACCACGGATTGCACCCAAAGCTGTTGAAGCAATTGCAGTACGTTCACGAGGTAATTCTTGCATTAAATAAGCGAAGCCAGAACCCGCATTCCCCAATAATTGGTCTTTAGGTACTTTGACATTATCAAAGAACAATTCAGATGTATCTTGTGAATGTAGACCAATCTTATCGAGGTTAGTTCCCTTCTTGAAACCATCCAAATGTGTGTCAACTAACATCAAAGACACACCTTTAGCACGTGCTTGTGGATCAGTTTTAACTGCTAGAACGACAACGTCAGCATGCTGACCATTTGAAATAAACGTTTTTGAACCGTTTAACACATAATGATCATCTTGCAAAATTGCACTAGTACGCATTGCCTGTAAATCAGAACCAGCACCTGGCTCAGTCATACCAATCGCACCAACAACTTCCCCAGAAACCATTTTTGGTAACCAATACTGCTTTTGTTCTTCAGTTCCGATATGTTGAATATACGGTGCCGCAATTTCAGAATGACAAGAAATCGCCGTTGATAGTGCGCAATAACCCGCACGTGCAGATTCTTCAACTAACATTAATGAATAATGGGTTGGTACACCATAACCACCATATTCTTCTGGTACATCTACACAGAGAAAGCCATTTTCACCCAATGAAGACCAAACTGAACGTGGCATAATGCCTTCGCGTTCCCACTGATCATAATGAGGTGCAATTTGCTCGCTCATAAAACGTTTAAAGTTATCACGGAAGAGTTCCAAATCTGCATCGTAAGCTAACATCATTATTTCCTTTCGCTTTCATTGTTTTTAAAAATTCGATTTGCAGCCATGCTAATGATTTTTAGATTGGATGTCATGTTCCGTTTACATCAAATCACTAGACTGATTCGGTCAATAATTTTGTTTGCACTCGGCATAAGCAAACGCTAAATGTTTATTGATTAGACAGCTCCTCATATTTTTTTACGCTAAATGCTTCACTTTTATGTCATATTCCTTTTATTGTTAGCGAAGATTTCTCATACGATCATGAATACAAAACGAAATATTTATAAAACTGTAGAACATCCCTTTGCTCAGTATGTTCGTATCTTGGGTAAAGGGAAAACAGGTTCTCGTTCCCTCAGTTATGAAGAAGCCTATCAAGCATTTAGCATGATTTTAAAAGATGAAGTTTTGGATGTTCAGTTGGGTGCATTCTTAATGCTTTTACGTGTTAAGGAAGAATCTGTCGATGAATTGGCTGGTTTTGTTCAAGCCACACGTGATCAACTCAATTTTCAGCCACTTGATGTAGATCTTGATTGGTCATCTTATGCAGGCAAGCGTAAGCACTATCCTTGGTTTTTATTAGCGGCATTAACACTGGCTCATCATGGCTATAAAATTGTGATGCACGGCGCATCGGGTCATACCATTAACCGTGTCTATACCGAACAAGTTTTACAATACTTAGGCTATTCTATTTGTGAAAATGAGCAAGATGTTCGCAAACAACTAGATCAACATAATTTTGCATTTTTGCCACTTGAAGCCATTTCACCAATTCTGAGTGAATTAATTTCACTCCGCAATGTGATGGGCTTACGTTCTCCAATTCATACGCTTGCTCGTCTAATTAATCCATTTAATGCAAAAGCCACTTTACAAGCAATTTTCCACCCTGCTTATCGAACTTCCCATCAACAAACAGCTTCTCGATTGGACTATCAAAATAGTGCTGTGATCAAAGGTGAAGGTGGTGAGTTCGAGCGTAATCCTGATGCCAAAACTTTAATTTGTGGGATTAAAAATGGTGAGTTGTACGAATATGAACTGCCAAAATTAACACCTGACCGCAGCCCGATTGAAGAAGAGCTTGATCTAGCAATATTTAAAGAAGTTTGGCTCGGTGAGCAAAAGCATGAATATGGCGAAATGGCAGTGATCGAAACGATGGGAATCGCTTTGTATACTATGGGTGCTGTGAATAGTTATGATGAAGCAATGATTAAAGCGAAAGCACTTTGGGAAAGTCGATTCTAATCGATATTTTCTGTTTTTCGCTGCATTTTATAATGGGTGCAGCGAAGTAATATCTACTGATAAATCATCAAAATTTAATCATTTGAGCAGATAAATTATGGCTTTTTCACTTTATTGTCTGATTAATGAGAATTCAGAAGACTTTCCTTTAACACTCCTTGAAAAAAAGTTATCAGAACGTTTCTCTAAAATGGAAGGATTACAAATTGGATATGAGGAAGATCCTTTTGATGCTTCAGAAAAGCATTTACGTTTTTCTTGGGATATGTGGTGCATTTTAGTTTTCTATGAGACAGGTCAACATGTCATTGATGATTCAATGGAAATTCAAAAAATGGCTGGTACATTAGCGCCTTTTGATATATCCAGTATTTGTAGAAGAATCAGAGCCGTATTTAGTGATGATTATGATCTCGAACATACTGAACAAATGGTTTCTATGATTGATTTTTTACGTAAAATAGATGGAGCATTTGTATATGATCCACAGCAAAATGATTTTGTGAAATAAGTAATCCCAATCAGCGAAATTAAATTAATTTATTCTGCCATACTCACGAAGGTGAGCATCCTGAAATTATTTTAAAATGGATATTCATTGGTCTGATTTGATCTCTATTTTATCTTACTTTTGAGGGATCAAAAGTAAGATAAATCCTTTGTTTCACAGATGGTACATCCCTGATACCACAGCGAAACAGGCGGCATCCATGCCGCCAAGCATGATAGCAAAAACGATTTAGATTCAAAGAATATAGCTAACACCAAATGAATACATCGCAATAGGAAAGTTCTTAACTTAATTTTGAAAATTGGTATTAATTAGCCTGACTAAAAGCCCAGTAAAAATACTGGGCTTTAAAATCATCAAACAAACCGAATCGGCTTAAACTCAGGCTCATTTTTGTGATGATCATCATCACACTCCTCACCTTCTTCTTTCGTACCTCGGTCAATATAACCACTGCGCTGTTCTTTCGGTAAATTTTCCATTTCCCATGCATACACGGCTTGCATACAAATTTCACGTTGCTCTTTGGTCAATGCAATACCATTTGGCCATTTACCAATTTCAACAGCAGTTTTCAGACGCTCAACAATTTCAGGATTTAAAATAGCGAGCATTTGTTCAATATTCATGAGTCATCCTGTTGAAAAGATTCAAAATCTTGATTCCAACCCAGTTTAGTACGGCAAGCCATATAAAAATCATAACCAGGTGGATGTAATAAGCTTAGTTTAAACGGATGTTTACGGATATGCACCGTATCACCTACATTTAATGCAACACTATGTTGTCCATCAGCACTCACCATCGGTAAGACACGATTTTCACGGATGGTAATCTTAATCTCACTTTGCCCACCGACAACGATTGGACGAGATGACAAAGTATGTGGGTGCATTGGTACAAGTGCGATCGCATCCATACTTGGATGTAAAATTGGCCCACCACCCGAAAGTGAATAAGCGGTCGAGCCTGTTGGTGTCGATACAATTAAACCATCACTGTGCTGACGATAGACATATTGCCCATCAATACTCAGCTCAAAATCAATCATATGAACCGATTTACCTGAGTGTAACACCACATCATTTAAGGCAATTGCATCATAAATAGTTTCGTTATTGGTACGGACTTCCATTTCCAACAAGAAACGTCGATCCAGTTGAAATTGACCTTGTAGTACCTGATCCAGTTTAAAAATTGCTTCTGCCGGCTTAATATCAGTTAAGAATCCGAGTCGACCACGGTTAATCCCAATAACGGGTGTATTGTATCTGACTAAAGCACGTGCCGCATGAAGTAAAGAACCATCTCCACCCACAACGATCACCAAATCCACTACTTCACCTAATAAATTACGGCTCACGGTCTGACCATAACTATAAGGCACAAGTTTGGCTGTTTCCTGATCAAAAACGGGATTTAAGCCTAAAGTGATCAAATGATCATGAATTAAACATAACGTTTCTACTACAGAATTCTTATCTGGTCGCCCAATTAGACCAATATTTCGAAAGGATTTATGTGAAATTTGCACGAATAACTCAGCTCCACCGCGACTATTGACTATCATATCATTAACAATCAAATTTTCGTTGATGATTGATTAAAAAGTATAAAAATGTCTATTCGTTGTTTTTTTTATACGATTAATGTCAACACCTTCTGAAAGTTTTTATTGCATGTTGCTATTTATTCACAGTTTTATGATTGCAAAATGACAATAAGCTATCGCATCATTACTCACATTGTTTCGGTTTTAACGCAAGTCTATGAAGTGTGAACGTGGTATTGGTTTTCTAGCACTAATTTTTTCAATTTTAGTGATTGGTGTGTTTATTGCCTTTAGTATCTATCTGATCCGTTTGGATAATATTATTCGCAATAAATTTGAAGGTCAGCGTTGGGATATTCCTGCCAAGGTATTTGCTCGTCCATTAGAAATCTATGCGAATGCACCCATTACTCAAGATAATTTTGTCCAAGAATTAAAATTACTGGGCTATAAAAATACCGCGAACTATGAAAAATCAGGAAGTTACATCATTCAAGGTAACCAAATGTATGTTCATACACGTGGTTTTGACTATGGTGATAGTAATGAACCTGAACAAGTGCTTGAGATTGCTTTTAATCAAGGTCAAGTTGGTGAAATTCGTTCAACTAAACCTTCTAGCACGGGTATTGCTCGTTTAGAACCCCTATTAATCGGTGGTATCTATCCACAACATAATGAAGACCGTGTCCTCATTAAGCTAAATAAAGTACCAAAAACACTAATTGAAGCGTTAATTTCAACAGAAGACCGAAATTTTTATCACCATCATGGTATTTCTATTCGAGGTACAGCACGTGCCTTAGTCAGTAATGCAACAGGTGGTCGACGTCAAGGCGGCTCGACATTAACCCAACAGTTAGTTAAAAATTTCTATCTTTCACCAGAAAAAACGCTCAAACGTAAAGTCAATGAAGCTCTTATGGCATTGTTGATTGAGCTGCATTACAGCAAAGATGAAATTCTAGAAGCTTATTTAAATGAAGTAAATTTAGGTCAAAATGGCAATTACTCAATTAACGGTTATGGCTTAGCTTCACAATTCTATTTTGGTTTACCTCTGAGTGAATTAAATATTTCCCAACAAGCCTTTTTGGTTGGTTTAGTACAGGGTCCAACTTTATATAACCCTTGGCGTAATCCTGAAGCGGCTAAAAAACGCCGTGATGTTGTATTAAACAATATGATGGTAATGGGCTATTTATCTGAAACAGAATATCAAGATGAAATCTCACGTCCTTTAAATATTGTGAGTAAACCAACTTTAGGGCCTGCAAAATTCCCAGATTTCCTTGATATCGTACGTCGCCAATTACGTACAGAATATCAAGAAAGTGATATTACCAATCAAGGTTTGAAAATTTTCACAACGCTTGACCCGATTGCACAGACCCAAGTTCAAAATGCTTTTAAAGACTCTGTTGAACGTTTAGCAAAAGCAAATCCAGCACGTTTGAAAAACTTACAAGGCGCTGTGCTTGTAGCCCATCCAGAGAATGGTGAATTGGTTGCTGCTGTTGGTTCAACCCAAGATTTTACTGGCTTTAACCGTACACTAGATGCTAAACGTCAAGTCGGTTCGTTGTTAAAACCAATTATTTATCTAAATGCGATCGAATCTGGACGTTATACGTGGGCGAGTCCGATTGAAGATAGCGCCGTTAATATTCCAGTAGAAGGCGATAAGAGTTGGACACCAAAAAATTATAGTGGTGGTGAACACGGTGTTGTACCTATGCAACAAGCCTTGGCAAATTCATATAACCTATCTGCTGTTCGTTTAGGAAATGAATTTGGATTATCAGCATTTTCTAATAAGCTAAAACAATTTGGTGTCAGTTCGAATATTCCAGCTTATCCATCTATCTATTTGGGTGCAGTAAATATGTCCCCAATGGAAGTACTTGGCATTTATGGTAATTTTGCAACAGGTGGTTTCAAATATCCTCCTCGCTCTATTCGTACTGTTGTTGATGCAAAAGGACATTTGCTTGAACGTTATAGCTTAAATGTTCAACAAACGATTGATCCTGCTGCTGCCTATATTTTGAACTACGGTTTGCAACAAGTTATGCGTTCAGGTACTGGACGATCAGCTTATGGCAGCTTACCTGAAACCTTAAATTTAGCTGGTAAATCTGGCACCACCAATGATACACGCGATTCATGGTTCGCTGGTTATTCAGGCAATCATGTCGCTGTCGTCTGGTTAGGTCTGGACGATAATAAAGTTACTGGTCTCACGGGTTCTTCAGGTGCATTACCTGTCTGGACTAATGTAATGAAACAGCTTCGTCAAGAACCCGTCAATCTTCGTCAAACTGACAATGTAGAATGGCAATGGATAGACAGCGCAACAGGTGATTTATCAGCGCAAGGCTGTGATGGTGCAATGTATATTCCCCTACTTCGACAAACTGTACCTCGTCGTGCAACCCTCTGCGGGCAATCACATTATGAGGTTGAACCAACAAATATCCCATCCGAAGAAGACACTCAGGGGGATCATTACGGTGATGGCAATACCAATTATATTCGAGAAAGTGAAAATCAAATGGACACCGATTTATCCAATCATAATTCTACACGTGTGATTTCGAGCGGTAGTTATAGCGGTGAAAACTAAGTTACAAGGATGATTGGACATGATGAAGAAAATAACGATTGTGATTGGTGTATTGCTGCTTGCAGGTTGTAATTCAGCACCGCCTCCAAATAAAAAAGTGGTAATTAAATTGGGAGAACCGCCAAGTACGTCAAACACGCAGAAAAAGAAAACTGCTCCGCCCGCGTCGAATGTAAAAATTACGCCGTATGAGCAGAAAGAAATAAAGCGTCAAAACGTACAAGTGGTTGTACCTGAGCAAAAAGTACAGCAAAAGTTCAATGATGGGAGTCAATTACCAGCATTTAGAACATTAATGCAAAAAACCCAAGTTGCTTATAAGCAACAGCAACTTGCGGAAGCAGAACGTTATGCTCTTCAAGCTCAACGTATTGCTCCCCAAGCGACCGAAACTTATTTGTATTTGGCACTGATTGCAGACCAGCGCAAACAATATGCGAATGCGGAAGCTTTGGCACGTCGTGGTTTAAGCTATGCGCAAAGTAACTCGATGAAAAAACAACTTTGGTTTATTGTGCTCCGAGCAAGCGAAGCACGTAATCATCCAGTAAAAGCCCAAGAAGCTAAAAAAGCTATTCAAGCGTTATAAAAAGTTTGATCAATCAATTGAACTAAATTGACGAATCCCAGCAAGCCCATAAGCATGATGCTTTTGGGCTTGTTTTAAATCTTCAGGTGCTACGCCACCTAAAGCAAAAACTGGAATATCACTCTGCTGAGCTAATGCAGCAAAGTCATTCCAACCCAATACTTTTGCATTTGGATGTGTTTCAGTCGCTTTCACAGGACTCAAAAATACTGCATCACAACCTATATGCTGTGCATGTTGTAATGAAACAGCATCATGACAGGCTGCAATAAAACGTTTACCAACAATCAATTCACCTTTTTTAAGTGCCATTAATTGTGATTGTTTAAGATGAATTGTCTTCACTCTAGACTGTAGAACCATGTTCATGTTTTGATAAATATCAGTATTAATTATAATTTTTTGTAATTGTTCATCAGTTAAAAGCTCTAACTGCTGTTCAATCTTTTCAACTTCAGCTATTTGAATGCGCCAATACATTTGAAAGTTATGATGTGGTAAAGCATCAATTTGATCACTGATCTTAATCAAATGAGACCAGATTAAGCGTTCCAGAATTACAGCATTTGCCTTCGGAAAGTTTAAACTCGCTAGTTGATCGCGTTGATACCAAGTCCAAGGTTGATGAATTTGATTAAGCATTTCCTCAGGTACGTGTGCATGAAAAAGATGTAAATTAACAATAACATCTTCATATTCATGACGAATAATATCGAACGGATGCCACTCCTTTAAACCAATACCGACTTCCTCATAAATCTCTCTACGACAAGCTTGTTCAGGTGATTCCCCTAGTTCGACTTTTCCACCAGGAAATTCATGTTTATTACCTTGATGTTGATCTGCTTGTCGCCAACCCACTAACACTTTAGATTTATGCAATAAAATTGCGATCGCAACGTCAACAATAGCTTTTGCCATAACAGTTTAATATCTCTATTTTTTCACAACAATTTTAATGAATTTAATAACGATTTCACATTCTAAAAACATCAATAATCAATGATTTTGTAAATTCTTGAAATTTACGTTGACAGGTCTATTCGATAATGATTATCATTTAAATCATTAAAAAACACACCACGGAGCATAACAAATGAACGCACCATTTAATCTATTTACACGTAGTACAGATGCAGCTCAATCATTGCCAATGTTGCATTCCAATAATCTTTTTGCCTTAGGTCGGGAAATACGCATAATGCATGCGGGTGAAGAATACCGCTTGCGTTTAACTCGTAATAATCGTCTGATTTTAACGAAGTAATATAATAACAACCGCATAATAATAAACGTGGGAATAGCAGTATGTCAGCGCGTACTGCTTTTTTTGTTTGATCAAATTAGACCGTATTTAATTGAATACTCACTTTGAGTCCACCATACTCAGATGGTGAAAATACTATTTTACTATGATGTAATTCGATGATTTTTCTGCAAATTGAGAGTCCTAGACCAGAGCCTTGAGTTTTAGTCCCTAAAGCACGATAAAAACGTTCACCCAAGCGCTCAAAAACCTCCTCTTTCAATCCGTCTCCCTCATTCTGTACAATTAGTTCTAAATAAGATTGTTTCTTTAAAGTAATATAAACATGCCCATTTTCTGGCGTATAACGAATTGCATTATCAACAATATTTCGAATACAGGTAAAGAGTAACTGTTGATTGGCAAGAATTGTGTGATTTTCATTTCCCATAAGTTGTAGATGTAACTGAATCGACTTTTGATTAGCAAATAACTCTAAAGCTTGAATAACTTCATTAATAACTGTATGTAAATTGATACATGTTTTAGGCAAATTTCCAGCATGTTCTGGGTCTAGCCGCGCCAACAAAAGTAGGTTTTCCAAGGTCTGAATGCCTCGACTTACATCTTGCTGCATTTGTCTAAAATCTGTAGCGTGCTCAGGATATTTGCGTTGTAAAAGTTGTAAACGCATTTGAATAGCGGACAAAGGAGAACGTAATTCATGCGATGCATCGGCTGTAAATCGTTGCTCTGCCTGCAACGATTGATCTAAACGGCGCAATAAATTATTGAGTTGCGTTATCATCGGTTGTAACTCTTTTAACTCAATAACACTGGGTTGAATCGGACTTAGATCATTCGCATTTTTTGCTGATATTTTGGTAGATAATTGATGAATAACTTTGAATTGACGTTTAATCAAAAAATGTAAAATAATCCATTGCAGTAGCCACACCAGTATTAAAATGAATAAGTAGCTCATAAAGCTATGAACTAACTCATTAAACCGCTCATCTATTTTTTGTAATACCATAACCTCTAAATTGGAATTAGGCTCATCGACAATATAACTACGCCATAACTTTTGATCTTGCCAAATCAAGCCATAATGATCAGCAGTTTTAAAGATGAGCTTGTAATACGATTGATCAAGATGAAAATTTTCAGACTGTGTTAATACCTGTTGGTGATTACTCAGACGGTATTCAATATCGAACTGATCACTCAACTCATCAATCTGCTGACCAGAGGTTTTAGTTAAGTCAGAGATCAATAACATATCAGAAATCTCATCCATGATTTCATCTTGCACTTGCATGGTTTGATAAATTGAAATCACTACAAATAGTAGCAATGCTATACAACCTGCAACAATCGAACTCATTAACGAGGTCTTTAGCAGTTTAGTTTGCAAAGACACGACTTTCATAAGCTTATTCCTGATCCATTCGATAGCCTAAACCACGAATGGTTTTGATATAGTGCCCACCAATTTTTTTACGAATCTGATATATAAAAACCTCAATTGCATTACTTTCAATTTCGTCCCCCCACGCATAAAGGGATTCTTCAAGTTGTTCCCGAGTTACAATATGATCAGGTTTTAGCATTAATTTATGCAAAATTTGGAATTCTTTAGCAGTTAGATTAATTGGCTGTTCGGCTTTGGTTAGTGTTTTTGCTTGTGGATCAAGCTGTAAATCTGAAAAACTCAAATATTGCCCAGCTCGGGCTTGATGTTGGCGTAACTGAGCACGCACTCGGGCAGACAATTCTTCTAAGTTAAATGGCTTAACCAAATAATCGTTTGCACCTAAGTCTAAACCTTCGACTCGATCCTGAATATGATCTCTTGCAGTAATAAAAATAACGGGGGGTTGCGCATTTTGACGGCGAATTACTTTAACAATTTCATCGCCAGAGGCTTGAGGTAAACCACGATCTAACAAAAGACAATCATAATGATGTTGCTCTATTGCCAAAATCGCGTGATCGCCACGTTCTACCCAATCCACATTATAACCATCCATTTCTAACCAGTCTTTAATGCTTTCTGCCTGAGAAGCATCGTCTTCCGCTAGTAAAATGCGCATAAATGATTGTTCTCTTTCTATTTTTAGAATTTAATTAAAGGATAAACAAAAAACCACATAAGCGTCATGTGGTTTTTATTAGTAGTTATGATTTAAAACTGAACTTGATCGACATCGACTTCAACACGCTTAGTCGGTTTATAGTCAATATCAATCTCACCAATAATAGTGACTGGCGTTTTAGCTGAAATAGGTTTTCCTTGCCATAGATCATCATCAATATCGACCGTAATCATCCCAGTCTGATCACTAAATTGATACTTCTCATCTCCAGTCGCTTTGACTACATAACCTTTCAATTGCACTGGGGTATCGTCTTTTAACGTCAATGCTTGTTTTACTGTGATTACCTGAGTTGGAGCAAGAGCCTGTTGGTTAACTGCACCAGTGTTTGCAATTGCAAATGTTGTAGTACCCACTAAACCAGCAATCACCATAACTTTAGAAAAGATATTCATATTTGATTCCTCATCTTCGTTGCTTGATTTCTATAGAGTCATTAAAACAAATGAAGATGAGGTGAATCTGAAGATCAATAATTTGCTTAACTCAAAGGGACGACGCGCAATACCTCTTCTAACGTGGTTGCACCTTCAATGACTTTGCGTGCACCTGCAATCCGCAGTGGCTCAACACCCTCTTTCTTGGATTGTGCTTTCAGATCATTCAGTGTGCCATGAGCACTAATAATAGACTTTAACTCTAAACTTACTGGCATAAATTCATAAATACCTACACGGCCTTTATAACCTGTATGGCGACATGCTTCACATCCAACTGCTTTATACATCGTCGTTGGCATATCCATCATATAATCGAAAGTAAGATGCTCCCACTCTTGTTCATTAATTGCCGTTTCTTGCTTACAAAGTGGGCAAAGTCGGCGCACCAAACGTTGAGCTAGAACACCTAAAATCGTTGCCGCAGTTAAGAATGGCTGTACGCCTAAATCATGCAAACGGGTCAGACTTGAAGGTGCATCATTGGTATGTAAAGTCGAAAGAACCAAATGTCCTGTTAATGCTGCTTGAATCGCCATATTTGCGGTGTCATGGTCACGAATCTCTCCCACCATGATAATGTCAGGATCTTGACGCATCAGTGCACGAACACCATCGGCAAAACCAAGTTCGATATTTGGATTCACCTGCATCTGGTTAAAACTTGGTTCCAACATTTCAATCGGATCTTCAATGGTACAAACATTCACTTGTTCTGTTGCTAATTGCTTTAAAGATGAATATAAGGTTGTCGTTTTACCTGAACCTGTTGGCCCCGTCACCAAAATAATCCCGTGGCTATGTTGTGTTAGTTGCTGCCAACTCTGTAATAAATGCCCTTCAAAACCCAATTGTTGAAAACTACGTACTAAGACTTCTGGGTCAAAAATACGCATGACCAACTTTTCACCAAATGCCGTAGGAAGTGTAGAAAGACGTAACTCGGTTTCTTGGCCTTTCGGTGTTCGCGTTTTTAAACGTCCATCTTGTGGTTTACGTTTTTCCGCAACATTCATGCGACCTAAAATTTTAATACGGGAAATCACTGCTGTAAGTGTATTGGCAGGCATATTATAAATTGTATGTAATACACCATCGATACGAAAACGCACCTTGCCTTTGTCTTTGCGAGGCTCCAAATGAATATCACTTGCACCCTGCTCAAAAGCAAATTGCAATACCCAATCAACGAGTTTCACAATATGCTGGTCATTGGCATCAGGGTTTTGTGTATCGCCTAATTGCAGTAAAGCTTCAACCCCCTTATTGTCACGGTCAAAAGCACTTGTGCCTTGAGAAGAACTCACTGCTCGACTAACTTGATAATATTCAATCAAATAACGTTGTAGCTGTTCTGGATTTAATAGCACAGCTTCAACTTTTTTCGGACTCAAACTTCTTTCTAAATTATTTTTCCATTCCATCATAAATGGCTGATCTGTACCGATTAAAATACGATCAGAGTGAACTTCTACTGCCAAAATATGATTTCGAGCTGCAAACTCTTGAGACATAACACTGGTTAATGCCGTCACATCCGCCTTTAGAGGATCAATTACAAATAAAGGAACATGTGATTTTTCCGCCAACCATAGACATAGACGATTGAGTGTTAAAATGGTTTCTGGATTTAATTGATCTTTCAGATTAAATTTTGCAACCCACTGTAAAGGATGCCACTTCAATTCATCTTTTTGACGATGCGTTGTTTGTACTAATAATTTATCCCGTTCATTGATTCGTCCATCTTTTTGTAATTGTTCTAAGCACCAAAAAATATCGATTTGAAAATTAAACGTCATTGTTATACCCCAAGCTATTTCTATAATATAACAGAGATTTATTGAAATCTCCCAGATCATTTCATAACTCAAGAATGATTAAAAACATATAGATAACTTAGCCATAAAAGCAAAAAGGGTTAAGATAAAGCGATGCATTTATGCAATTTTAAAGTATATAAATTCAACTAAATTTTGCCCAAACAATAACGATGATCCTCTAAGCGAAAGGATATGACATGACTGATTTACTTGATTTATCAATACAAAATACTGCTTTAAGTCAGTTAATGATGATCTTTGCTGTATCGCTCGGTTGTGGATTATTGATCGGCTTAGAACGGGAACAAAGCAAAGCGAAACATAAGACCAAAACCTTTGCTGGTTTTAGAACCTTTGCAATTAGCTCTCTTTTAGGAACACTGTGCTTTTTATTTAATTTAGAAATAGGAATTACGGGGGCAATTTTAATTGGTGCTATAAGTATTGCATCACTTAAAAATCAACCCGATGATCCTGGTGTGACTACTGAACTTGCACTCATAATGACCTATTTTATCGGTGCTGTTTGCATATGGAATATCAATTTAGCTGCTGGGCTTGCAGTGACGCTGACCATTCTACTTTTTGCGAAACAATCACTTCATGGGCTCGCAAACCAGTGGATTAACGAAAGCGAATTAAGGGATGGCGTGCTACTACTGGCTTTAATTCTGATTGCACTGCCCTTAGTACCGAACCAAGCCTTTTGGGGACCCGTATTAAATCCCTATACAATTTTGAAATTATTAAGCCTCATACTATTTGTACAAGCATTAGCACATTTTGCCAAAAGACTTTTATCATCAAAAAATGCAATCGTATTTTCTGCTTTGGCATCTGGTTTTGTCTCAAGCACAGCAACTATCGCAAATCTGGGTATGGAAGTTCGTAACAATGGTGCGAACCCTCATGTTAATGCTGGTGCGGCCTTGATGTCCTGCGTATCTACGCTTATTCAAATGCTCATTATTGTTGCAAGCATTAGCTTGGCTTGGTTCAAAATCATATTTTTCCCAACTATCATTTCAACCATCATTCTATCTATTTGGGCTTTATATTTAATGCGGACATCTATTGGCGATGGTGAAACAATCGCAACCAATGATAATAGCCGCATGTTCAGCTTCAAAAATGCCATCATTATTACTTTTGCCTTATCAGCAATTCAAGCCGCGGTATATGCTCTCAACCTTTGGCTTGGTAGTTCAGGTCTGATTTTAGGTACATTAATCGCATCTCTTTTTGAGATACATGCGGCAATTGCTGCAATCGTTGTCCAAGCCGAGCCTGATACCGTTCAGGCAACAACACTTATGATCGCATTAATGATCGGACTTGCTGCTCATGCTTTAGCGAAAAGTATCAACGCTGCGCTAACAGGAGGATATAAATATGCTCTTGCTTTTATTCCAGCCCAAATCATACATATGACTGTATTAATTATCATGCTCTGGATGCAACAGCACTAATATAGATGCTAATTGATAGCGTCAAGCTTTAATATGTTGATCTTGTCATCATCAACATTAAAACTCACATCGAACGTGGAAAACTTCATTTTATAAATTCGACTCGCATCATCATGATAAGCAGGCCGTGGATCTAAAGATAGAACTTGTTCTAACTCGTCAAAGATTTTCGGCTGAGTGTCATTCTCTTGAATGAACTTGTGCTTAATTGATTGTGCTAATTCGCTCCATAGAACACGCTTTCGAATCGGCTCCTCTTGCGCATAGCCACTGACTGAATCCATCACTGCATCTGAATAATGGATATAAGGTTTAATATCTAAAATTGGGGTTTTATTGAGTAAATCACTTCCCATCACATACATGCGAACACTCTTAGCACATTTTTCAACACGTAAAAAGCGAACGACCGACAAACCTATAGGAGATGGGCGATACATACTCCTCGTTGCAAATACTCCAATTTTTTGATTACCTCCTAATCTAGGCGGACGCACTTGTGGACGAAATTTAGACATTTGATTCAAGGAGTTATCATTATTTTTATTATCATGGAATTGCCACAACAACCATAAATGACTGAAGTCTTCAATTCCCTCAAATGCCGAAAGATCATTATAAGGTTCTGACAACTCTATATAGGACTCCACCTGCACCAAATTTGGCTGTCGTGGAATACCAAATTTCTCCTGATAAGGAGAATGCATATAACCGATGATCGGCATGACCACAGAATTGCTCATCACTTTTTCTTATAAACACAATTAAATATATTCAGTTTATAGAGAATGATTTTAGATTAGAATAGCAATCTGTTTCTTTTAACTGTGATCGAGACCTTTAATGGCTGCTTTTAACGTTGAACGCATTACTCATGTTCACCACTGGAATGACACGCTTTTCAGTTTTAAAACCACGCGCGATACAAGCTTACGTTTTAAAAATGGTCAGTTTGTGATGATCGGACTTGAAGTGAATGGTAAGCCTTTAATGCGTGCGTATTCGATTGCGAGTGCGAATTATGAAGAAGAACTCGAATTCTTCTCAATTAAAGTACAAGATGGTCCTTTAACATCTATTTTACAAAAAATAGAAGTGGGCGATGAAATCCTTATTTCAAAAAAACCTACGGGTACTCTTGTACATGATGATTTATTGCCAGGTAAAAACCTATATCTGTTATCTTCAGGTACAGGATTAGCACCATTCTTGGCTTTATTACGTGATCCTGAAACATATGAAAAATTTGAAAAAGTGATCATGGTTCATGGTACGCGTTATGTATCAGAACTTGCATACCAAGATTTAATCTTAAATGAACTACCAAACCATGAGTTCTTTGAAGAATTGGGTATCAAAGATAAATTAATCTACTATCCAACAGTGACTCGTGAACCTTTCCATACACAAGGCCGCGTTACAACCGCAATTGAATCTGGTCAATTATTTGAAAAAATTGGTTTGCCACGTTTCAATCGTGAAACTGACCGTGCAATGCTTTGTGGTAGCCCAGCATTCCTTAAAGACGTTGCAGCATTACTTGATCAACATGGTTTAGTTGAATCACCACGTATGGGTGTAATGGGTGACTATGTTATTGAACGTGCATTCGTTGAAAAATAAATAGAAACAAACTACTATAAATAAACCGAGGTGATAAACCTCGGTTTATTTTTTATAATAAATATTTTAAAATTCTAAATAAACTATTTAGCAATATTAAATACTAATCAAGCTGCATCTAAATTAATCAATTTTTCAATATAATACCAACACTCTTCTATTTGTGTATGGTCTTTATTTACTTTAGCATAAGCAGTCATACCATCTAAAATATTAATATACATTGAAGTTAGTACATGAGGCTGAAATACTTTAGCTTTTTCAAAAAAACCTTCTAATAATTGCATTAACCACTCTCTATATTCAATGATTGGTCGAATAATAGACGGATACTGTTGTAATACTTCAAGTGATGCTTTTTGAAACATACAACCATGAAAATCATCTGAATTAAACCAAGCTACATGCCAAAAATAGACTGCTTTAATTTTGCCTAAATAATCATCTTCATTAAGTATACTAAGTTCTTTTTCAATCGCTTCTTGAATACTCTTGTTACGCCTAGACAAACACTCCTCTATAAGGTTCTCTTTTGAAGGGAAATACTTATAAAAAGTCATCTTGGCAACGCCAGACTCACTGATAATTCGGTCTACCCCTACTGAGCTGTAGTTATAGCGGTTAAAAAGATTCAGAGCCGTTGCAATAATATCTTCTTTTTTTGACATACAAGCCTCGAATTCGCTCTCTGCTAATATGAGCTGAGCATTATTTGCATTCCGTCATGCAATTTTGGCACGGATTTTACATGGTATTAAAGAAATATCATAGAAAAAAATAACATTATTTATTTAATTGATTCTTAAATTTACAGTTTACTAGTTATTTTTTTGTTAAATATATGAATTAATTAAACTAATCTAAAGAAAATACAGTAATTATAAGATGATTTATAACTCTATAATATGAATTTAAACTAATTCACATTTATTTAAAATTATGATAATTGAATAATAAAAGTCAGTTATTAAATTTTAAGATAAATAACTGACTTTTATATAATTTATTAAAAATTAGCTTCTTGGTAAAGTTTCAATTAAACGCACAAAATTTTGATAAAGCGTTGATTGTTGAGTAGGTGTATATACAGGGCGTTTAATTGTGCCTTTATTGGTTTGGATCATTAAATCGACATTTTTTGCATTTCTAAGTTCATTAAGAAATAAACTCGGGATAACAAAAGTATTTGATGAGCGTTTAGGAATGAGACGATTGATGTATTTCTGTTGGGTTTTTCCAACAGGCTCATAACTGAATAATTTATTATCAACGCTGAATGTCATACCTGTAATGTCATAATATTCATAAGTACTACTCAATGCCACATCAATTTGTAGGCGATCTTTTTGCTGCTTATCCCATTCCACGACAACATTTGGACAAAGTTCATTTGCCTTGCAACTTAATGAACCTGCTGTTGCGAGTTGACTTATATTTGTAGCATCTGATGTTGGATTTGTTAGGTTACTACAACCACTTATTGCGATACACAGGCTAAGACAACCAAGTACTTTTTTCATATTTAACTTCTCGAGTTTATTTCTATTCAGATGTTAATGATGTAACTCTGGACCAAGAAATTCAAATGGTTTTGCAATTTTAAATTGATCAGTCGCATCGCCAGCAAAAGTATTTTGTTGGTCTTTACCAAGATCTAATTTACGCGTCACACCATCTTTAAAGTTAATTTTCTTTAAGTCCACCCAGAAAACATTAGGCGATACAGCAGATTCAAAAAAGTAGAGTAGTTGTTTGTGATCTGCAACTGTACGCCAACGTGTTGAAGAAATATTGGGCTCTTCCTCTGTATTTAAGCCAAAAGGAACCGATGCATTACGTATAACACTAAAGACAGAGGCAATCGCTTCTTTTGAATTATCATTTTTAGGGATAGCGTTGATATAAAATGATGCGCGTGCAAATCTATCGGATGCTCTATTCGTTCCTGGTAGCATTACAGTGCCACCAATTTGCTTCCAATAGGTATTTAAAGCCAATTGTTGATCGAAGGTAGGAGAGTTGGTCATAACCTGATATTTCTTATCATGATGGATGACTTGTTTACCATTAATGTATTCAATGATTGCACTATCACCAGTTTTGTCTGAAATTGATAAATGAAGTGTTGCGAGCCTTTGTTCACCAGGAACACTGTCTGTAATTAGTATAAATGGTTCTTTTTCTAAGGCTGTCACTGCTTCCGACACAGTCGCATAGTTATCAAGCACATATTGTGCCCATGCAGAAATACTTAATTGTGGCTTATTTGATTGTTTTGCATTTGGATATTCTGATTCAACTAGCCATAACACATTTGCCATTAGACCAGCTTCATTCATGCCATCCGTACTTGATATATCATAGCCTGAAGCGATAACACTGCCATATTTCGATTTCCATTTAAGTGATTTAGGCCCTGCATTACTATCGCGGTTTACGCCACTCGGCATGATCCATAGGTTGGTTCCAACATCTACTTTCCAATCCATTGATCGTGCTGTAATGATGTGATTGTCATTGCCTAAATATACTGCTCTAGTACAAGCTTGTGCTGTTTGAAGTACGAATGAAGATGCGATCAATGAACAAAATAGTGTTTTTTTAAACATATTGATTCTCCGTTATAGTAAAGAATAATTTAGATATAATTTATGTTTTAAGTTGTTATTAGTGAGTCTATAAAAAATATGATCTCTTTCAAGACTTAAAATGTAATCATTATAAAAAAATAGTTTTAATTTTTTATGTCAAATCATAAAAGTAGAAATAGTCGAAACTACTTCTACTTTAATTAGAGGATGTATCAGGCTTAGTGAGGTGGTAGCAACATAATAACTGCTTGATTCAGTAAAAATACGATATCTTCTAAGATATCCGTATGATTAAATTCTTCATCAAATGCTAAGCTTGCGCCATCTGCAATTTGTTTCAGTTGTTCTTGGAAAGATTGAGAAATACAGATATTTTCCCCATTTGCCCAAAAGTCTAATAATTGATCTTGTTGTCTATAGAGCAATCTTGATGCAGGTTCCAGAATAAGTTGATAGCCACTATTGATAACTTCAACCAAATCATCTATCACAATTTCTTCTGGCTCAGGAATACTATTGGGATATTTAGATTCACTCATGTATGCCATGATCGCCGCATCAAATTCTGGTGCTTGAGTGAGATAATCAAGTAATTGAGTCTTGAGATAAGAAAACTCAGTATTATTTATCTCTCCAATAGCATTTGTTTTTAAGCGAGTAATATCCGCGAGAGGATTTGTTAAGACTGAGTTTTTTGCGAATTGTTCACTGAGTCGATCTGTCATTTCAGCTAAATTTGGCATACGGAAGCCAAATGAGAAAGTTAAACAATCATCTTCAGCAACGCCATAATGAGCAAGACCAGGTGGTACATATAATAGATCGCCAGGTGCAAGTACCTCATCAAATTGTACATTTATTTCAGGCAAGAGCTTTAATGGCTGGTCAGGAATGAATTGAGTTGATTCATCACACATTTGACCTAACTGCCAACGGCGATGACCATGCCCTTGTACAAGGAATACATCGTAAAAATCAAAGTGTTTACCAACAGAGCCACCTTTAGGTGCGTAAGAGACCATGATGTCATCGCGGCGCCATTGGGGAATAAATGGAAATTTTTTCCAGAGCTCAGCAATATCAAAAGAATAATGGTCCACCGCTTGAACTAGGATAGTCCAAAGATTCGGTAACTTTTGGAAATCGCCTTTAGTGAGTGGTGATGATTTTACATGCCATTCATATGGATTTTTATTTTTTTGACGAATCAAGCGAGCACTGACATCTTCTTCTAGCGCTAGTTCTTTGACATCTTCGGGTTCTAATAAACCCATAATTTCAGGCATTGCATTGCGAACTAACAATGGTTTTTTTTGCCAATATTCATTCAGGAATTGTTCTGCGGTAATACCGCCGAGTACCGCTAAGGATTCAGACATGTCAAAGAGACCAGCAACTTAAAAATTATGGTGTATTCTCTATTGAGTTGAATATCGGTGCAAGTCTTGTGATGATTGTGAGTAAATCTATAAGAAATTCAGTTTAAAAGCTCCAGAAAGTATTTAATCTTGATCAATTAGAAATGGACTCGTTCACAGCCTTTCAAAAAAACAGTATGCTTAAGATGCAGAAAGGAGCATACATGTATCAAGTACTGGCAAGAAAATACCGTCCTCGTAATTTCAATGAGTTAGTTGGGCAAAACCATGTTTCTCGTGCTTTAACTAGCGCATTAGAACGTGGGCGTTTGCATCATGCCTACTTGTTTACTGGAACGCGTGGTGTCGGTAAAACCACGATTGCCCGTATTTTAGCCAAATGTTTGAACTGCGAGACAGGGGTCACTTCAACGCCATGTGAAGTCTGTGCAACCTGTAAGGCCGTAAATGAAGGTCGTTTTATTGATTTAATAGAGATCGATGCGGCATCACGGACCAAGGTTGAAGATACTCGAGAGTTACTCGACAACGTACCTTATGCGCCGACGCAGGGTCGCTTCAAAGTTTACCTGATCGATGAAGTGCATATGCTTTCAACGCATTCATTTAATGCCTTGCTCAAAACTCTAGAAGAACCACCAGAGCATGTGAAGTTCCTCTTTGCAACGACAGATCCACAGAAATTGCCGATTACCGTCATCTCGCGCTGTTTGCAATTTACCTTGCGTCCTTTGGCTGTTGATGAAATCACAGAACATTTAACAACAATTTTAAATAAAGAGCATATCGAGGCCGATCAAGATGCAATTTGGCAAATTGCAGAATCTGCACAAGGATCATTACGTGATGCATTGTCTCTAACAGACCAAGCAATTGCCTATGGCCAAGGTGCAGTCCATCATCAAGATGTTAAAGATATGCTCGGTTTGATTGACCGAACCATTATTTATGATTTGATCTTGGCAATTCATCAAAATCAGCAAGCACGAGTAAGTCAGTTACTTCTACAATTCAGACAGCAAGCTTTAGATGTGTCGTTGGTTTTAGACCAATTGGTTTCTACCTTGCATGAATTGGCATTGCTGCAATATTTACCTAATCTTGCATTGAAATATAGTGAAGAGATTAATCAGAAAATTTTGCAACTTTCGAAACTCATTTCTGCTCAAGATTTGCAGTTGTATTATCAAATTGCTTGTAAAGGTCGAGCTGAGTTGCAACTTGCGGTGACGCAAGAGCAAGGCTTTGAAATGACGGTGTTGCGTTTACTAGCGTTTAGACCTTTGACTTTGAATGAAGTTACCGTAACTGCAACACCTGTTACGCAAATTACAGCGCCTGAAGCGTATCAGCCCGTACAGGATTTAAGTACAGAAAATCAGTTTGCAGTTCAGCAAGAAACAGTTAGCGTTGAACCTGAACCTGAACCTGA
>NZ_LBMZ01000083.1:0-21598 GCF_001005525.1 Acinetobacter sp. AG1
AAAAAATATGATTTTTCATCTAATATTTAAAATTTCTTGATTTATTGTTACATTTATTTAAATAATTTTTTATTCTTTCTAAATTAAAAACCTAATCTTCATCTGGAATAATTATATCAATTATTAAATGTGATTTCTTATTAAAAGTGAAATATTTAAAATTTAGATTATTATTAAAATACAACCATTGACTCACTTACCAAAAGATCGATTGGTTTTTTTAAATCATAATCACATAAAATTTGAATTTCTGCAAAGTAGTTCTATATATTTATCATTGGATTTTAATATTCTCATCAGGTGAAATATTTTTATACTTTACACATTCATATTACTCACAAACTATTTCAAGTTTCTTACTGTATGAATCCATTGTCTCCTTAAGATCATCTAATAATTGCTCTTTATTCTTGGCATTTAATTTTTTTAACTTTGTAAGTCTTAGAATAGCTGGCAAGTATTCATACTTATATATCTTGGGATATTGTAAACATAGAATATTTTCCTGGTCGTCCTTTTGAGCTTTATGATTATTGAGAATTCTTAATAATTCTTCAATCTTATTATTAGCCTCTTTTAAATGGTTTCTCGCAACCAACTCTCCAAAACTAGATTGCTGACAACCAGCTACCCCTATAGTAATAAAAATTAATAATACTTTTTTCATATTTTTAACATTTTAAGTTATTGAAAACTTGGTTTATTTTAAAGTCCACCTTTATAACATAACTTTACAAAAAATAAAGACCCTTATGAAGAAATTTCAATCCACCAACTTGAAATAAATGCACCCTATTGCTTCGATTGGTTAGTTATTGCTTCAGAAGCATTGAATGAATTACTCTTTAAGGCGACTGATGAGCTCTTTCTTCCAACACCAATCATTGATTCATATTGTCTTTAGGATGCATAGAGACATGACCATAACACTTTCAAAATGGCAGAATCGCTTCAAAGCTACACTTTTTAACAGCCTATTATGTTAATTTATTTGGACAGTGAAACTTATACTCACTTGATATAAAAATGATGTATTTATGATGAAAAATAAGGATGTATGTATGAACCCGTTTCAATTTCAAACTGTTCCCAACATCATTGCGGGGCTAGGTTCGATACAAGAACTTAAAAATGTGCTTACTCAACAAAATTATCAAAAAGCATTAATTGTGACCGATGCAGGGATGATACAGCATCAATTGCATCAACCCATTTTAGAAATCCTGACTCAGATTGGTCTCGAGTATCTTATTTATTCCGATATCCAAGCCGATCCACCAGAGCATATTGTATTAGAAGCTGTTGATTTTGCGACACAAGAGCAAATTGATGTGATCATCGGTTTTGGTGGTGGTAGTTCCATGGACGTGGCTAAAATCATTGCCTTGCTCGCACACCCTAAACAACAGCAAAAACTGAGTGAAATCTATGGGGTAAACCAAGCTAAAGCACCGCGTTTACCACTCATTCTTATTCCAACAACAGCGGGAACAGGTTCAGAAGTCACACCAATCTCGATTGTCACAACAGGTGCAACCACTAAAATGGGTGTGGTAGCACCAATTTTATATGCCGATGTAGCCATTTTAGATGCAACTTTTACACAAGGTCTGCCTGCTCACATCACGGCTGCAACAGGTATTGATGCGATGGTACATGCAATTGAAGCCTATACTTCAAATGTTAAAAAGAACTTTTATGCCGATATGTTGGCTAAAAATGCATTGAAACTACTCAATCATAATTTAGCCAAAGTCTTGAAAAATGGTGCTCATTTAGAAGCACGCCAAAACATGTTGGTGGGTTCCATGTTAGCGGGTCAAGCCTTTGCCAATGCACCCGTTGGCGCGGTACATGCCCTTGCATATCCATTGGGTGGGCATTTTCACCTTTCACACGGACATACCAATGCTTTGGTACTGGTTGAAGTTTTAAAATTTAATGCGCCCAAAGCCAAACAACACTATGCAGAATTAATGCAATTATTAGACCCTCGCAGTACAGGCTGTACGGATGGTTTATGTGACCTATTTATTGACCATATGCAGAATCATCTAGACCAAAGTGGCTTAACCCTGAAGTTAAGCCAGCTCGATATTGCAGAAGCAAAACTACCACAACTTGCCAAAGATGCTATGTTGCAAACTCGACTGTTGCAAAACAACCCAAGAGAAATGACTGAGCAAGACGCATTAGATATCTATCAGGCGATTTACGCATGAGCAAACCGACTTTAAAACAGCGCGAACAATTTAAGTTCTTTTTTCCAATCCAAACCCGATGGGCCGATAACGATATTTACGGCCACGTCAACAACGTGACGTATTATAGTTATTTCGATACCGCAGCCAATTCATTACTGATTCAGAAAACTGGTTTTGATATTCACAATAGTGAAATTATCGGACTAGTTGTTGATTCAGCTTGTAGCTTTCAACAGGAACTGTCGTTTCCAGAAGTCGTTGAGGTTGGTGTTGCGATTGGCAAAATTGGGAATTCATCACTCAGATATGAGCTGGCGATCTTTAAACAAGGTCAGCAGCAAGCCGCTGCTCAAGGGCATTTTGTCCATGTCTTTGTAGACCGAGAAAGTCGAAAAAGTACTGCTATTCCAGAAGCGATGCGGGACGCTCTAAACCACTATTTATTGTAATTTCAGATCGCAGAAATGAAGAACATGCCGCAACATTGTCATGAACAATGTTTCGGCATGCCATGATTAATCTAAATCATTAGATATGTGGTAAAGCATAAGGCACGATATCTTGGAAGGTACGGCCATGCACATTTTCACCAATCGCATGCATTTTCCATGCATCGTTGTGGCGATAAATTTTTGCAATAATCAAACCAGTATGGGCGCCTTGTGAAGACAGCTTATAGCTTGCAATTTCCTGATTGCTGGATTGATCGACCAAACGACAGAATGCATTTTCGACTTTCTCAAAGGTCTGTCCACGGAAACTACTCACAGTAAATACCAAAGATTTTACTTGTGCAGGAATCTGGTTCAAATTAACACGAATGACTTCATCATCACCATCGCCCGCGCCAGTTAAGTTGTCGCCAGAATGGTGGATACTGCCATCTTTACTTTGTAATTGACCAAAGTAAACCACATCCAATACTTGTTTGTTATCATCAAATAAAATGACAGAGGCATCAAGGTCGATATCCCCACCGCCGCCGCCAAAGCCGAAAAAGCCCTTGCTCTTCGCTACATCCCACCCCACACCTAAAAAGATTTGTTGCAAGCTGCTGCCATCTGCTTTTTGCAAGCTGATTTTTTGGCCTTTTTCTAAGTTAATTCCCATGTACTTTTACTCCTCTGGATAGAACGATAAAAATGATTGTTTTAATTTGATTGATTACGGTTTAAGTTTAACTTCGAGGTTAGCCATTGCAGGAAATTGTTGCGGTTTCGAGAACAGATTACTACCTTACCTTGACCTGAAAAACGCAATACCATCCCTTCGCCACTGGTCACACTATTGACCAAATTGCCAAGAAAACCACTACTCTGTGAAGTAGATACAGACAGATTATAATTTAAGCGTGAATCCCAACAGACCACATGTCCATTATCAATAATGACTTCTTTGTTTGGTTCAACCTCAAGTTCAAACAAGGTCCCACAGCCAGACACCACCACTTGGCCTTGCCCACTGGTTTCCATCACCAGAAAACCGCCAGTATTGCCAAAAAAGGCACCACCTAGACTGCTGTTTAAACGTGCTTTAACCTCAACAGAGTCATGCGCTGCCACAAAAGCCCCGTCACTTAGCAAATACTGCGTCGCACCGACATCCAAAATCTGCATATCGCCATCCAATGCTGCTGACAATAGACAATCGCCATCTCCACGTACCGCTTCGATATGCTGCTGGAACAACGATTCATCATTGGCAAAACGGCGTAATAGAGATTGCATTAAACCACCTTGCAAACGTCCTTTTAATTCTAATGGTGCTTCCATCATCACCATGGCATTACTTTCACAATAGATTTTATCGCCACGACGCATCGAAACATGTAAGAACGGCTCTGGTGAACCCACTAAACTAAACTGTGCCATCGTCTTTATTCCTTTTAATTTCTGACAATCTGATGTTGCTTGGCTGCATTTAACCAATCCGGAAATTCTTGCAATAACAATTCATATAGACGTTCATCAGAAACACTATCAATGCGATCCAAACTAAAGAAATTACAGTTATCGACAATCCGCCCTGACATTTCATCTAACTTTTCTAGTGCACCATAATCTCGTCCACCGATCCCGACAAATTGCCAGAAAATAGGCAGTTTGGCGGCTTGCGATAATATTTTCTGCATTTGTCTACGGCTGCCCACGCCGCCATCTGAAATGAATAAAACATAAGTTGGGATTTGATCTTTGAACTTTTGGAAATAGTTAATCACAGCTTCAATCGCTGGAATTTCCTCATTATAGCGCGCCCCCACTTGCCAGTTCTTCCAACCGCGTTGGGTGGTATTAATGAAATCATTGACATTGCTGAGGGTTACATCATCCAGTTGTGTGGTTTTGGCCGCAAAAGCCCAACACTCAAAGCTACCATCATCATCAAAATGAATGGCTAGTGGCATTAGGCGATTCACCACCTTTTGTACATCACCACGACGATATTGCCCATCCATTGAGCCAGATGCATCTAGAACTAACGCAACACGTGCGGTCACGCCCAGTAAATTTCTCTTTTCCAGTTGAACCAATGATTTTTTGGTCAGATCGATAATGGATGCATTGCCTGTTTTTTCAGCTTTTTGCAAAGATAATTTTTTCTTTAAATCAATATTCGATTGTGGTGCTACTGGTGTCGTCTGTTGTGCTGTATGCTCTTCAGCGACTTCACCACCAAAATGCTGAATTAAAGCGGCATGACCTGCATTAAAGCCTTGTCCAATCGCTGCTAAGCGCCAAATACCATCTTTTCGATAAATTTCGATCAGCATGGTGGCACGTTCTTGATCAAAGATTCTGCCATCTAACTTCAGTTCAGCAATCGGCTGAAACTGCAAGTTAAGAATTTGAATCGTGGCTTGCTGTAATTGTGACATGACATTCTGACCATCAATGGCTGCGGTCAAAACCAGATGTTGAATACTTGCAGGTAGTTTTGCTAAATCAACTAAAAAACGGCTGCATTTATTCTGGTTTTCAATCAGACGAACCGCTTGGCATGGTGTTTCAGGCTGATTATAAAAGGTCATGTATCGCTCATCACTCAAACGATATTGCGGATCAAGTCCAAAACTGGCGATGTCTAAATCAAAAGCCGCTTGATATTGAATCTGGATATAAAAAGAAGATTGCCCCTGTAAAACATCATTTAATTTTATTTTTTGTCCGCGAACTAAATTCAACATATTAAGGAATAACCTATTTTTATCATTTATAGATATAGAAAAAGAAGATAGTGCCTAAACACTATCTTCCATATGCAACTTAAACAGAAACACCATATGAGGCAGCTAAAGGCCCTAAGCCACCAGCAAAACCTTGACCAATTGCGCGGAATTTCCATTCACTACCGTGTTTATAAAGTTCACCAAAGATCATTGCTGTTTCAGTGCTGCTGTCTTCCGACAAATCATAACGTGCAATTTCAGTACCACCAGCATCGTTACTTACACGAATGTAAGCATTCGCAACTTGACCAAAGTTTTGGTTACGGTTTTGGCCATCGTAAATCGTAACCGCAAAGATCACTTTAGAAACATCAGCAGGTACTTTGCTCAAGTCCACGCTTAAAGTCTCGTCATCGCCATCACCTTCACCTGTACGGTTATCGCCATTGTGAACGACTGAACCATCAGACGACTTTAAATTATTAAAGAAAATAAAGTCATTATCCGCGCGAACCTTACCACCTTCATTAACTAAAAATGCAATTGCATCAAGGTCAAAAGCTGCGCCATCAGTCACACGTGGGTTCCAACCTAAACCTACAGTTGTTTTAGTAATGCCAGGCGCTTCTTTGGTTAAGCTAACGTTGCCACCTTTAGTTAAACTAATTGCCATTCGAGTTTCTCCTTATTAAATATCAACTCATTGTTTATTTCATTTGGATCATGGACATCATATACATGATGTATTTACCCATTTTTATCAAGCTTGTGTTTGTTGTTTACTGTAAGCAATTGAAGATAATACAGCCCAGATGATGAATGCAATACCAATTAAGCCCGTTACAACCTCAGGCACATGACCACCTGTTCCGGTATAAAGCATAATTGCAGCTAAAGCACCAATCGCATAATGTGCGCCATGCTCTAGATAGATAAATGCTTCCAATGTGCCTTTATCAACTAAATAAATCGTCATAGAACGGACAAACATTGCACCAATTGCCAGACCGAGCATAATCACAACCACATCACTTGTGATCGCAAATGCACCAATCACGCCATCGAAACTAAACGAAGCATCTAATACTTCAAGGTAGAGGAAACCACCAATACCTGCTTTGACGATATTACTTGAAGTACCTGAAACCTGTTTTTCATCAGCTTCATCATCTTCACTGCTGCCTTCAAGCAAATGACCCAGTACCTGTACACCGATATAGACCACAATGCCCCAGATCCCTGCGACAATCACAATCAGCTTTTGTTGCTCAGGTACAAATGCCGCCATAGTCAGTAAAGCAATGAGTGATACGAATACTGACATCGCAGGAATATTTGCTAGATTGGATAAATGGGTTTCCAACCAATGGAACCAATGTGTATCTTTACCGTCATCAAACAAAAAGTTTAAGAACACTAACAGTAGGAACATCCCACCAAAGGCAGCAATTTCAGCATGGTGTGCAAGTAGCTTTTCTGAATAAGTTTTTGGATCATTCAGTGCCAGTTTCGCCACCTCAACCATTCCCATATCAGCGGTAATACCAACAATTAAGAGTGGGAAGATTAAACGCATACCAAATACAGCAACTAAAATACCAACAGTCAGGAACAGTTTTTTCCAGAACTCATCCCAATTTCTTAATACTGAAGCATTGACAACAGCATTATCAAAAGACAATGAAACTTCCATGACTGCAAGTACACTGGTAATCAATAAGACTTTAAGCATCATCGAAAAACCAGCATTCGGTCCATGGGTAAAGCCCCACCATGCTGCTAAGCCTAGACAGATTATGGTAAAAATAATTGAGAAACGAAAATGTTTCATTTTTTTCCCTTTCTAAACAGCTTTAAGCTATTCATCACTTATAATTGAAATGAGAACATTAGCCGACTTGAATGCCATATTGTTGGCACATCGCAGCAAGCCCACCTGAATAGCCTTGACCAACAGCTTTAAATTTCCATTCACCGTTGTGACGATATACTTCGCCAAAGACCATCGCCGTTTCAGTTGAATAATCTTCTGCCAAATCAAAACGAACCACTTCTATATTCGTGTCTTGATTTACGACACGAATAAAGGCATTAGCAATTTGACCAAAATTTTGACCACGTGCCTGAGCATCGTGAATAGTCACAGTAATCGCGATTTTTTCAATTTCAGGTGATACTTTTGATAAGTCAACTAATAAAGTCTCATCATCACCATCTCCCTGACCAGAACGGTTATCACCCGTATGCTCTACTGAATTATCTTGAGATTTGAGTTGGTTGTAGAAAATAAAATCATGATCACCACGAACCTTACCCGTTGCAGTTAATAAGAACGCACTCGCATCCAAGTCAAATGCTGCGCCATCCGTCGCACGTTCATCCCAGCCCAATCCAATTAAAATACGAACTAAATTTGGATCTGTTTTACTTAGTGATAGATTTCCACCTTTATTTAAACTAATTGCCATTTTGTTTTTTCTCCTCGTTTGAACACTTAAAATTCAATGGTCTCAATAATGTCTATATATGGATATCGAAATTGTTGTTATCTAATACATGATTAAATATCAACTTTATTTACTGCCTGCAACCCAGCGCAGACCAAAACCAAAGGCTTGGTCCAACTCCCGATGTCCAGGTACATAGCGCACGTGACGTTGTACTTGAATACTACCGCCTTGATTCACCAATTCAACAATTCCACACATCCCCAAAGGTTGCCCTTCAGTTAAACGGATTTCAATCGGGCGTTGATCTGGAACATAAATGGTGACCACAGCATCTGTTTCAGCCCAGTTCGGGACACCTTCATAAATAAAGGCAAACAAGACTACACGGCGAATCTGCGACCAGTGCTGTCCATTAATTCTAAGCCACTCACCCTCTGTTAATGCACCAGTACGGTCATCCGCAGAAAGTTGGATAAAGGGGAAGCCGTTAAAATCACCAAATCGATTACCTAAAGCCTGAATCACCGATTTGCTACCATCTTGCATCTCGAATAGGCAACCCAAATCCAGATCAATACCTTGATTTTGGTTGAGCAGCTTTTTAAAGAAACCAGCTGACTGAGCTTGTTGAGTCCGTTGGTTCCAATTCAGATTAATTTTAATCTCACCAAAACCGTGAGCCTGTTTCTGTAAATTAATCTGGCTATTGCGTTTATCTAAGGTAATTTTGCTTAAATTAATCTTAGGCTGAGGTGCTGGCGTAGGTACAGGTTGAGGCACTGGCTCAGGCGTTGCAGCTTGATCACTAATTTCTACGCCAAAATGTTCAGCTAGCGGTTGTAAACCACCATTGAACCCCTGATTGACAAAGCGGAATTTCCACTGATCTTTATGACGATAAACTTCGGCCAAAATCAGTGCTTTTTCAGTCTTTTCTGCACTTTTTACCGTTGCTGTTGCCGTGAGCTGTCCGTTTTCCCATAATTCAATCTGAATATCTTGAATCGCATTGATTGCGCCTTGACCATCAATCGTTGCACACATCGCAAGCTTGCTGATATCCGCATCGAACAATTGAGTGTTCAGATTAAATTGTGCGATATACGGTGCTTTTGTGGTTGCCTCGACCAATTCCACACTACGGTTCGGTGTCTGCTTTTGCCCATAAAAGATCATGTCCGCATCACCACGAACCTTCGCCTGCGCATTCAAGACATAGGCGGTGACATCTAAACCGATATGCGCCGCTAATGTGGTTTTAATTTTCACTTGGCACTGTGACTGGCTCAATGCCAAATTGGCTCCTGTAATCAGTTGTTGCATTGATGATTCCTATATTTTTTGATTTTTATACTTTTAGCCCAAACACTTTTGCCCGTTCTAAAATCCGTTCCGCCCAACGACGATGGGTTGCGGGTTCAAGCATACTGCCATGACAGGCAAATACAGCCTTGCTGCCATCCTGTAAAATACCCTGCGCTTGTTTCAACTCGATTTCATTGACCTGATAAGCCTGATGCACAATTGAAATCTGTGCAGGATGAATCACGGTTTTACCCGATAAACCATGCTGTAAATCCAGATATAATTCATCCTGCAACAATTTCACCTGACTAAAATGTTCACAGACAGGCGCGCTCAATGCAAAACCATAAGGTAAAAACTGACCTGCTAGGTTTGCAATGAGTGTGCCAATAGGCGTTTGGTATAAGGTCATATCACTTGGGCGGCGCAAAGCTAAACAATTGAGTAAGTCATTGCCCCCAACCCGAAGTACCAATACTTTATGAAATTCTGGCAAGGCTTGTCTCAGCTCTTTCATTTGCCCCATGTCAAAACTATCAGCTGTTTCAAGCGTAGGCATATAATGAAGATCTGGCGGAAGAATGCTAAGCCATTGCTTAAAGCTGGCTAAACCAAATTTCGGCAATACCATGCCATCTAAAGCGGTGATTTCTTGCCATTCTGCCAACTCAGCGGCCATTTCAAGGTAACGAGGGCGAATAAATACTTTTGGATGTTGTTCAAAGCGCTGTTGCTGTTGAATTTGCTGCAACAACTGTTTGAGATTTTGTTTAGCAAACTCAATCTCCTGTTCAGTAATTGCATCTTCCAGACAAATCACCAAAGAGCGTAACTCTGGATATTTTTCACCCTTCACCACAGCCCATAAATCTGGACGCGTGGCAGGCATATATAATGTTGCCCCTAAAGATAATGCAGATAACATAAAATTATCCTTTCCCCAATTTTTGAATCAATGTAATCGCTCTATACGGCGCAATTTGATCACCAACCACTTGTACAGGTGTCTCAGTGACTTGCGTTAAATAACGCAATAAACGGGTATCGGCATCATCGGCGTCGCGAAGTAAAACCAGATCAGGCACTCGTCTTAAAATCGCTCGGGTTGCCTCCGCGATACTCGGTTTTATCCGATTTATATTTTGAATGTCGTATTCTTGGGCCAGTTTCTGTACCACCTGCTGGCTTTGATTTTGTTGTTCCTGTTGTTGTATTTCTGCCCAAACCGCATTAGGTTGTGGATTAAGCTGGGTGCGAATCTGGTTGATGCGCTGAATAAACTGCTGCGAAATATCAAATTCCTTTAAATGGCTGTATTCGATACAACGATGCCATTGATCAATATTCTCGGCATTGATTTCCTCGGCACTCAAGGCTTCACCTTCACAAATGCTACGTGAAATAAGACCCGAAATAGTCGACCCCAAAATACCAGATGGAATCAACCAGTCATCGCCACTGGCCGCCAACCATGCACAACCGGCAATATCCGACAAGACCACCAAAGGTAAAGGCCGCCCAGCAAAACGCACATCATTGCCTAAGCTGCGCTGTAATTCTTGACGAATCGCGCCTTTACCCGTCCAACCATCCACAAATACAATCGATTGGTGCCCATGTTTGGCAATAATGGTTTCCAAGGCAGCAAAATCGATGCCACGGTCTCGAATAATACTGATGCCATAATGTACACAGTCACGACCTAAATCCTGTATCGCATGATAAAGCAGTACACCTAAGGGTACGCCCGCACGTACAAAACTCACCAATACAATTGGTTCCTTGAATTGTGCAACCAAAGCTTGTGCCAACTGCTGAACTTCTCGAGCCAAACGCTGTTGCCCTTGCTGCATGGCCTGTTCAAACAACTGTAAATGACGTTCGGTCGGTGCACTCTCCAAACTGATCATTTGCGAATAATGCTTTTCGCCCGATTGAATCAGGCGTTCTTTTTCAATGGTATCGGTTGGTTCAATATGCGTCCGTTTAAGTAAAAAAGTCACTTGTTCTGATTGATAACTACCACTAAACCCTTGTTTTAAAATTAACTCATTTGCTTTATCTTTATTGATAATCGCCATAATATCCTTCTTGTTTATATTGCTGCGTCAAATTATGTTTTACCCAACGATTCAATTGACTGTGGTTCGGCATGCCCCACCAATGACATAGATTCAAAAACTCTACATCGGATAAACTATCGCCAAAACCGAGAATCGGACGTTGTTGAGACGCAAACTGTTGCAATAAAAAACGGGCTGCATTGGCTTTGCTTACAGGTTCGGGAATCAAAGCCAAATTATTGCCATTTAAATGAAAATAGAACCCATCTAATACATCTGGACTTAAGCTATTTAATAGTTCTGGTAAGAAATTCGGTGCATAAGGATTATCATTTTCGGTATTTTGCTTGGCCACCACGTATAAACCTAAACCTTGCTCTTCGACCACCCAAGTACGAATAGAACCAAAATGGGTTGCCTGTTGCTGTACCACCTCAATCAAAGCCTGTTGCCGTGCTTGATAAGGGGCCAATGCATGTTGCATCTGTGCATGCCAATCCAGATTTACACTGAAATCTGCATTCAGTACCGTACCGCCATGAGAACAAACTGCTCCATACTGAAAAGGTAAATGTACCCGAGACAATGCCTCTGCACTTCGTGCTGTGACGGGAATCAAATGTGTACTATGCAACAACCACTGCACAAAGTGCTGCTGAATCGGGTTCATATACGCCAATGCTTGTCCCTGTTTGTCCGTGGTGACCATTTTAAAGTCAGCTTGGGGAACAATACGGCGATGAGTCTGGAATAAAGTATCATCCAGATCAACCAACATGAGCGGCGTTGCAATATTTGGCGCGTCAAATAAGAAATTAGTCATTCGCACTACACAGATTAAAGGTTTGATGTGGGAATTCTACTGCGCTGATAACTTCAGCATTTGGAATCGCGTCTAATAGGCTATCGGAGACTGACTCAGCACAGGTTTCCACTGTAATAAAGATTCGGTCATACTCTAATGGATTGATATTGTAGACAAAGTTCTGAATACCCAATCCATAGTTATCTGAAAAAGCTAAAGCAGATTGAATTGCATGGCCTACTGCGATCGGTGAGCGGGTGATCGCACTAAATTTCACCTCTGCACCCTGTCGCTGCAAATCTTCAGCCAATAAGAATGAAGACCAGACATATTCACCACTTCCTAATACTAAAATCCGTTGCTGAGGTTCGACCTGCAAACGAATATAGGCAGACGTATCCTGAATCGGTAAACGTCCCCAAGTCGGTTCAGACAAGGTCGCGTACTCACCAAATGCCACGGTATCGACTTTGGGCATATTGATCTGTGGCGGATTTTCGGCATCCTGCCACTGCCATTTACCTGTCATCAATGCTACGGATTGACAATCTAATCCAGCAATATGAATACCTGATGACCAATCCGCCAAAGTAGCCGTCACAATATGGGAAATTTGATCAAAGCCAGCAGCTTGTAGTGCAGACACTAAATTGATAAAGGTTTTCCCTGTAGAAGCTTCATCATCAACCAATACGATACTTTTGCTGGCTAAAATTTTCTTTTGGATATCAGCATCAGGAGATCCATACAGCAATTGATCTTGGGCATGGCTATGTTCTTCTAAAAAGCGAGCCAATAACGGTGCGCCTTCAACAGGATGACGAGTCGTAGTGACATACAATGCATCTGGATAGCGTTCTTGCAGGACTTGATGTACACCTGCGCCTAAACCTACCGCGGTTTCTGCCATCCCAATCACCAAGATTGGCTCAGGTAAATCACTCGGAATCAGTTGGGCTAAATCAGTAAACGCATGGCGCATGACTTGAGGGCTAACTGGAACATGTCTCCCCAAGACTTTTGAGACAAATAAAAAGGCTCTTTTCGGATTTATTCGTTCAGCAAAACCGAGTAAATCCTGCCATTTCCAATGGCTATTTTCATCGGGCTTTAAATCCAATTTGCCACGTTGTAATTCAATCTCAATCATATAATTCTTAAATCTAAGTTAAAATAATATACATAATGGTCTTTATATTACACAAATACTCTGACTTATGCTGCGTACAGTGACCGAACTTTTCATCTTTTCAGGTTGATAATTGAGCTGTAGTGCTTGGGCAATCGCCAAATGGACCAAATTCACGCCGCTCATGAAAGTATGTGCAATGCCACCTGATGGCCGAGAATTCACTTCCAAAATATATAACTGCTGTTGGTCATTATATCGAGCCTGCATATTTACTAGCCCATCACAACCAAATAATGCAGCCACCTGTTTGGCCAACTCAATCGCTGGATCTTCAAATGTCAAATTCTGGCAGCCATTCTTTTGCTTATAACGTGCGATCGCCCCACGCACCTGACCATGTACGCATAGCATATCCACTGAGCACTCCAGTCCAGCAAGAAATGGCATGACCAAATAAACAGGGGGCTGTTCTAACTGGCGATAACTCTCAATAAAACTTTCAGGATGCGCCTTGAATCTCATACTATTGGCAAACACATCAAAAGCATCCGCTTTAGGATCTAAATGCCAAAACCCTGAAGCAAAAACCCCTTTGGCAGGCTTGACGCACACATCGCCTTTTTGCAGCCAGTCATGATATGCATCTTCTAATTGCTCGGCATTTTCAACAATGGTTGCTGGTGCAACCGCCAAACCATGAGTCACACAGATTTGAGTGAACAGAGCTTTGTCATTCAGTTGCTCAATCTGCTCAACCGTATCACAGCCCGCCATGAGACGGATGCCCAATTGTTCGAAGCGCTTTTTTTGCGCCAGATAAAGTTCAGCATGATGCCCAGCAATGATCAATTTGACGTTTAAGCATTGTGCCTGCTGTAAAACCCACTCAACTCGCTTTGACAAAGGCGGTTCTTGTAAAGCGATATCGGCAACAGATGTAATTTCAGGACGATCATGTGCATGTGATGCCACCACATGAATTCGGGTATCAAACGGCGCCGTTTTTGCGGCCAAAATTAAATCACGTTGACAAGAATGCGCTTGGGTAAACCAAATTCCGATCGAATTTTCTGCAATGCCAATCTGAGCAAGATCATTCACTATTTGTGTCATACACATTCCACCATTTGCACCACCACTAAGCGGCCTCCATCCTGACGTGAAAGTAAAATTTGTTTTCCATCTAGCAATTCGATTTTTTCGCCAATTGGAATCGTTGTTTTGCTTGCCACATCCATGAGATCAGGCAGATTTTCATTGACCAGCCACCACTGATTTTGGTGAAAAATAAAATAGCCAACACGTTTGCTTTGCTCTGCTGTTAGACGCTCATTCGGTGCAATCAAATTATTGGCATGCCACGGGTAAAGTGACTGCCCTGTCCAGACCATTAAACGGTGATTATCAGGTCTAAAACTGCCTTCTCGGCGTGCCGAATAGAGGTTCAGTACAGGTAACTTGCCTTTAAAGGCTGTACCACAAAATGGACATACTGGTTTTGTTGTATTATCAAATACATACCATTTTTGACTGCAATCGCTATTTAAACAAGGCTGAATCAAATCCACCGTTTTAACCAAAGCAGTTTCCCAATCATTAGCAGATGGTCGCTGCTGCGGTTGATGTAAACCCGTCACAAAGCTTTGTAAAAACAGTTCTTTTAAATAAGGGCCTGTCACGGTGAATGGAATTTTTTCTGGATCGGCCCATGGTAAAGCGCTTGGACGCACCTGACTAACTTTCACCTGGTTGCTTGGATCAGTTGGATGCTCAATAAATAAGGCATTTTCACCCATTGCCAGATTTTCATCGCGCTGCGGATCATTCACATCATGGATTTTACCACCACGCAACGGGTGCCGATACAGCAAATACATATAGATCAATACGGCCAAAGCATGGCGATCAGTCATGATATTTGGGAGACTACGTTGCGGATCATCCTTTTTAAAGTGATTGGTTTTCACCACTTCTGGCGCAATGAAGTCAGGCGTACCCACCACATCGGGTGGATATTTACCAGGTACAACCAAGCCATCAACATCTATTACACAGGCACGGCCAGTTACAGGATCAATCAGAATATTCTTATAGGATAAATCTGAATGCGCCAAACCTGCCGCATGCATACGGCGCACAGCTCGGGCAATCAGAATACAAATTCGCAGATAATTCGACCAATTGCCTTTTTCTTTTTCATCTAAAAACCGATTTTGATTATTGGCACTGGCAAACCATTTCCCTTCTTTTTCCTTCCCCTTAATCCCTAAAAAGTCGTTATTTTTAGAGCCGTGTTCAAAGAAAAACTGTTTTTGGTAAGTTGGGGCGGTAATGCCTAATAAACCATTATACTCCACCAAACCATCAGGCCAGCAAAACACATTTTTCCAGTAATCCCCACCTGCACTGTTGAAAATACCTTGCCATTTATTGCCAACAATTTCCTTTAAGCGGTCCTTCTGTCTTTCCAGCTCAGCATGTGACTGATAGAAATGGTTTTTTTCTTTACTAAAAAAACACACCACATAAGATTTATCAGGCGAAAAATAGACATCTTTCATTGCTCCTGAGCCAATGACTTCATCAACGAATGCAACTGGCCGACCATCTAAAGTTTGACACTGGATAATCTTAGTCATGAGCAAGACCCTCCACATCCACACTCACAGGCTTATTCCATAAAATCGCCAAAGTACGATCATCATGATGCCCTGCGCTAAAGAATTTTGACCACTCCAATAAAGCTTGATCTGGGTGTGTCTGCTGTAACTGGGGTTCAATTTCTTGCCATAATGCCTGCCATTTTTCGTGGTTCGCAAGCCCAGCATCCGTTTCAAAACGCGGATCGGAAATACCATCTGTCATCAAAATCACAGCTTCACAATCATCGTAATAGCCAATATTGACGCGACTACCAAACTGTTGTGCAAAACTGCGATCTAAGAAACGGGTTTGCCCAGCAAACTCTCCACCATCTGGTTTACCCATTAAACGCACTTTATCTTTGGCATATACAGCAATCGCGCCATCACCCATCCAGAAGGTGCTAATAAAGGTTTTTTGCTCGCACTGTTTAACCACAGCCACCAATAAAGTCGTGGCATAAGCCTTGGCTGCAACTTGCTTTAACTCGGCTTCTTGTTCAATGGCTTCAATCGCCACTTGTGCTGTTTTATAGAAAGTATCGTGAAAATCTTTATAAATCTGCTGTGCAACCGACTTGGTCATTTCATCATCACTGCCAACTTGCCATTGCTGCAATAACAGATCTAGATGCGGATGATGCTGTTCGAGGTAATCCGTCAGCACTCTTGCTGCACTTTGCACCGCAAGCAAAGAACCTTGTCGAGAGTAACTGGCACTACCTGCCCCGTCTGCAACAATTAATACCGACCAATCGGTCTCAGCAACACGAGCAATCAGAAAGTCATCGTCGCGGAAAGTCCCCGCATGTTCATGTGAGCGCCCACGCTGGCTGCAGGCCGCGAGGTTAAAATACTCAGTCTGAATTAGTTGATGGTCACTATGTGCTTTCTGATAAGGCGCATTAATATCAGGTTCATTAACTTGCCACAAACTACGTGGATCAGCCGTAATAATAAAGGTCACTTCACCCGAAGACCATGCTTGTGCGGCTTCACTGTTTTTATACTGAAATACCAGTTTAAATTCACCTGCTTGCAACGGTATGCCCTGTAATTGTTGCGTTTCATCATCAAATTCGATGCCTAAGTCTTCTGGAATTTTGATCGATTCAGAGCAAATCAGCACGTCCTCTTTGACTGGATATTGCATTTGGATACGGGCTTGATAGTCTTGCCCAACACGCGCATTGGGGATCTGAAAATGAGGCATTTTTTTCACCATTTTCACCTCATGATTTGGTTTTCCTGAGGCATTATTCTGATTGTGGTCTGTATTATTGGAGTCGATATTTGCGGTCGAATTAACTGACAATAACGAGGTTATCGGAAGTGACATCGCAGTGGAACAATCATTTATAAGAGGTGGTTCAGCCTCAGCTTCAACAGGCGGGGACAAATAAAGTTCATCTAGAAAATCAAGCTGATCAATTGACTCTAATGCATCAGTCTCATGAACTGGATTCTGCATCATTTGGGTATGATCGAATAACGGTTGGCTTGATTCAGCGCTATTGATATTTTCAGCTTTAGAGATGAAAACCGACAAGCGACCCTGTTCCAGAATGCACTGTAATGAAGAATGCTGAAAGGCTGGTGACTGCTCTAATTGAAAACCCATCAGCGCATATATCTGTTCAGCCAAATCATGATAGGCATTATAAATTTGTTTATTTTTCAACAATTGATTAAAGGACTCATCATCCACCACAAATTGGTTCGGTTGGGCTTGATCTTGTAACAGCTGTTTCAATGTACTCAAAAAAACAGCCTGAACTTCATGAGTCAATGTTTGCGACATGGCTTTTCCTCAATCCAATTGTTAACCACGTCCTCGTTGCACATCGAAGCCGTCCATTCCACCATAACCAAAACTAACTTGGCGACGACACCATGGGCAAGTCACGTCCCCACTAAAACCGTCATAACACATCAACTGACCACAACCACACATGGCAAAAGCCGTTTCAGCCAAACAATGTGGACATTCTGGGGTACCTTGTAACAGCGTAGTATTGACCTGCTGCTGATGTTGGGTTTGATCAGACCACGTGAAATAGTCCTCATCAATTTTGCAGCATTCGGTCAATTGAAAATGATATAAATTCAGGTTGATATTTAGATCTTGAGGCGCTTGATACTGAATTTCACGTTCAAATTTCATTAAATAGGGTCGATTCAGCTTGCCACAACGTCCCACAAAAGTGACACAGTTTTCATCCACCAAGGTTTTCTTGGCTGGCAAATCCTTGACCAGACGCATATAGCGCTCATCAATTGGCGGTAAATGATCTTGCTGCTGCCCATCCCCAATACTTTTACTTTGCGCAACCACAGAAGCACTAATCCATTGGAAAAACTTTTTAAAGTCTTGTTCATTCAACTCATCAAAAGCAATACAGTGCTCTGTTAATTGCTTGAGCGTTGCATAATCAACGTTTTTACCCATTCCTAAGGCAATCAGCGTACAGCGTCGTGCATATTTCTTTTGCCATCGGTAAATCGCATCTTTACATTCATCAGTTGGACGACCATCTGTAAACAAATATACGATTGGCTTCCAATCCCCTTTAATTTCTTCCGTTGTTTTAATCAAATGACGATCAAATTCATTCATCAAATGTTCTAAGGCTTTGCCTAAATGTGTCCCACCACCTAAAGGTAATTTCGCAGGATAATAGGCAAATACCTCGACTAACGGAACTAAGGTTCGAACAATGCCTGCAAAGGCAATAACAGAAACATACACAGTTTCCAAAGCATATGGATCTTGACGTAATTGCTGCATAATCAACTGGATGCCTTGTTGCATCTGCTGAATATTTTGCCCCGCCATCGACTCAGAACAATCCAATACGAAAAAAACAGGTAAACGGCGCATCTTCTGATTATCCCTAATATATTCTTTATTTTATTTACAATACCAACTGCACTTCTGGCGGCGGTGGCGGCAATGAAACAGAGCCTGAAATCCCTGCACTACTGCTTCCCACCACGACACTGGCAGACACCCATTTAAAGAATCCTGCAAAAGAAGCCGCATCCATGGTATCCAATACCACCACTTTATCAGTAAGTTGCAGCAGATGCTCCTGTTTGGCTTTTGGTCCAGCGGCACAAGCAACGATACTGGCAAAATTTAACTGTTGTATGACAGGAATTGCTTGCTGATAGGCGTAGACATCTGAAGGCGAGCCATCAGTCATCACAAATAATAGTGGACGCCAGTCTCCTTTGACCTCATCGGTACTTTTTTGTAATTGCTGACTCACTTGTTCTGCCAACAACTCTAACGCAGCGCCCATAAATGTTGCGCCTGCACTCGGCACATCGATATCTGCAAGCTGCACTTGATCTAAAGGCGTTAAAGGCAAATAAACCTTCGCCTCCAGATCAAAGGTAATAATACTTAAATGCACGCTCTCCAATGCATAAGGGTCTTGGCGCAATGCACTCAACATGGACTGCAAGCCGACGTTCACCGAATGAATTGGCTCACCTCGCATTGATCCAGAGGTATCTAATAAAATATAAACGGGTAAACGGCGCATGCTGTTCTAAACCTATCTTTAGCCGAAAATCAATTTTTTAAGCGTATTGTTTTAACCATTCCACAAATGAATCGGATTGGGATGCCTTTCCGACTGCATTAAATTTCCATCCTGCCGATTCACGGACAAGTTCAGCAAACAGAAGTGAGCGCTGTTGATCATATTGCCCAGTGCCTGACAAATCGAAACGAACCATTTCCTTGCCTGTAGTATCCACTGCACGAATAAATGCATTTTTGACTTGCCCAAAATGTTGTTTATTTTCAGCAGCTTTATAGATTTGCACCACAAAAACGACTTTTTGGTATTGTTGACCAAGGTCATTGAGCTTCACGACAATTTGTTCATCATCGCCATCTCCCGCACCTGTACGGTTATCACCAGTTAACCAAATATGTCCAGAAGAATGTTTTTGATTATTGAAAAAGATAACGTCACTATTTTCTAAGGTGACATTTCCTTGCGCATCTCGCCCCAGATTATTAACCTTGCCATTGCTCCCCACGAGGAAGGCAATCACATCCAAATCATATTCAGCGCCATTACCACCAAATAATCCACCAAGAAAGCCTTTTTTCTGTTCCTGAATATCCCAACCCAAACCAATCGTTACTTGAGACAAATTATTTTCAGTTTTACTTAAACTAATTCCTTGACCTTTATTTAAACTCACAGCCATGGTTTTACCCTCTTATTTAATCTTTGTTTTACTTTTATAGTACGATGTTGACTTCAGGTGGTGGAGGTGGCAAATCGCCCAAACCGGTAACTTCTTTTTGTCCTGCATCCACTTTCTGACTGCCTGTTGAAATACTGGCAGAAACCCATTTAAAGAATGCTTTAATCGTATTTGAATCCGCGGTTGCCAATTCAACAACAACTTCTGTGATTTGTTTTAAAATTGAAGTATCAGCGCCATGTCCTGCTGCACAAGCCACGATCACGCCTGTTTTGACTTGTTGTAAACGTTGCAACCCTTTACGCCAATCATCTGTTGGTACGCCATCCGTCATAATGAAAATTAAAGGCTTCCAGTCACCTTTGACATCTACTGTGGTTTTTGCCACTTCTTGTTCAATTTTATCGGCTAATAGCGTTAAAGCGCCGCCCAATACTGTAGTCCCAGTGACCTGTAAATCTGGCGCTTGAAAGGCAGCTAATTCAGTTAAAGGGACTAACTGTTTGGCTTGACTATCAAAACTAATTAAAGATAAATAGGCCGTTTCCAGCGCATAAGGATCTTGACGTAAAGTCGAAAGTAAAATTTGCACCCCATTTTTTACGGCTTCTATAGGCTCACCGTGCATAGAGCCTGAGGTATCAAGTAATAAATAAACTGGCAAACGACGCATTATTTTTTACCCTTATTTTGTTATGATTTAAATTTTAAACATAGATTACACTGTTGACCTATGTAAATCATTACAAAGTAAAAAATAAATACTCTTCTGTCTATTCTAACTAATGTTTGAGCTGAATATTGACCAATTCAGCATCAAAAGTATCGACCAGATTCTTAATTGTCGGCTCTTGATGTAATAGCTCGACTGCACGATGAAACGCTCTTTCTTTACGCTCATTCTGCATAACTAAAGGCGTATTGGAATTAACAGCACCATATTGAACACTGAACAGCGTTTGTGGCCATTGTGTTTTTAATGCATCCTCCAAGCCATGCTGCAATTGCGACAACATACCTTCATATTCTTGAGGAATCTGGAAAATAGAAGTGCCGTTGATCTGCCCTTGCATTACACCATGTTGGGCTAATTCCTGAACAGCTGGTGAAAGCTGACTGGTTCTAAACCAGTATTCCCATTTTTCCAGATTCCACTCACCTTCTAATGTCTGCTCAGGCAACTTTAGAATGTCTTGAGGCATTAAACTACTTGACTCTTCTTGAGTAGAAGAAACTGCGATGGCTAGTGATTCGACAACTGTTTCTGCAAGCTGCGCATCAATGACTGGAACAAGTTGTTCAGGGGTCGCTGCTGGTTGATATTCAAGATGCAGATCATCTAGTTGAGCAGATGTTTCAAGATTCTGTTCAACAGGAAAAATTACAACCTCATCCGAATCTGTAATACTCGCTTGAATTATTTTCGCTGATGCTGACGCGTCAAATCCAATCAACTGCCATTCTTCTGCATCAAACACCATTAAGCTGCTATCTGGATTTTGCGCAACAGGTTCAGGTTCAGGTTATGTTGATGACAAATCTGAACGTATATTAGTTTTGACATTATTCAGTAACCATTTTTTGATGAAATCAACTTCGAG